>JAGKVC010000162.1 GCA_021152595.1 Clostridia bacterium | reverse complement strand
CGGCAGGCGTTGCCTGATGAAAGGCGGCAGCGAACCGTTCTATCAGCAGCCGTTCAATGAGGTGATCGCCTCGGCGGTCATGCGGCGGCTCGGCATCGCGCATATCCCGTACACGGTCACCTGGGGCGATGAGCATCCGTATTCGGTCTGCGAGAATTTCGTCACGCCGGACACAGAGCTTGTCCCGGCATGGCGCGTTTACCAGTTGAAGAAAAAGCCGAACAGCAGCTCGGTCTTTCAGCATTATACGGAGATTTGCGCAGAGCTCGGTATTCAGAATATGACACGCGCAATGGATGAGATGCTTGTCGTCGATTTCCTGATTGCGAATGAAGACCGGCACTTCAACAATTTCGGATTGCTGCGAAATCCGGAAACGCTCGAATGGATCGGTGCAGCGCCGATCTTTGACAGCGGCTCATCGCTCGGATATGACAGCCTGCCGAACAGATTTCTCAGCGCGAATATTCCGTGCAAGCCGTTCAAGAAAACACACGCTGCACAGATTCAGCTTGTGACCTCATTCGACTGGATTGATTTCAGCAAGCTGGACGGCATCGACGATGAGATTCAGGAGATCCTTTCCGGCGAACGCACTGCGGAATTTATTGATGACACACGGCGGAATGCGATTGCGAATTCGGTTGTCAAGCGGATTGCAATGCTGAAAGAGATCGCGCAGCAGCATACGAATACCGATGACCTCAGCGATGACCTGACAGAAAACATCGCGCAAACTTATTGATAATAGAAACGAGCCGCATCACAACGGCTCGTTTTGTTATGCTCAGATCATCCAGACCGGAACAATCAAATTCTGTGCGCTGATCGCCGACAAATCCAGTCGCATACAGATCACTGCACCGGTTCCGCGCGGAACGCTGCCTTTATCCAGAACCTCAAATGCTTTCACGAGTGATTCTGACGGATTGACAGAACGCTTGATCTCCAGCGGGTGAAGTTCACCGTCGCTCTCGATCACCATGTCGATTTCTCGCGCATCCTTGTCGCGGTAATACCAGAGCAGACATTCCTTCGCGTTGTTCAGATAGGTCTTGCGGATTTCGGACACAACATAGTTTTCGAGAATTGCCCCGTTCAGCGCGCCGTTTGCAAGAATCTCCGGCGTGCTGTGGAATTTCCTTTCGGCTAAAATGCGATTCAATCTTATTATAGCCGAAATGTGGCGAGATGTCAAGCCACAGTTATCTGTAAATGATTGGTATTCCATGCAGGGGATTATCACAACTATTATAATACAAAATCCCTGCGATCAGAGTGACCGCAGGGATTTCGTGTGATTTTTTCGGGTGGATTCGGGGCTTAAAACAGTAAGGGGAACATATCAGTTGCCGTATTTCGTCCCTTGCAAAATAGTTGCCGGAGCACTCCGGCGTGTGATTTTTCGTGTGATTTTCGGTGCAGTTTCGTGTGATTTTTTGCAGAAAATTTGTCACACGCGCAGTTTGAACTGCATTTTCGCTAAACGAAAAACCGCGTATTTGCGATGTTTTTCAGCAAATACGCGGTTTTCTTTCTGGCGGAGAAAGAGGGATTTGAACCCTCGCGACCCTTTCGAGCCCTACTCCCTTAGCAGGGGAGCCCCTTCACCACTTGGGTATTTCTCCAGCAATGGTGAATGCGAGATCCGAGGAATATGTTGGCGGAGAGGGTGGGATTCGAACCCACGGTGCATTGCTGCATCACCAGTTTTCAAGACTGGCTCCTTAAACCGCTCGGACACCTCTCCTTTCGGATTCAGCTTTATTATTATAGCATAATTTTGCGATTTTGTCAACCCCTCAGGATAAAAAAATATCATCTTGCGGAATTTTCTGATCTATGTTATAATAAATAAAAACGGAGGTTGTATATGGCAGGGGAGATTCATATTTCGACGCTTGCGGAATCCCCGTGGGCGGAGTGGCTGCGGTGCTCGGAGACGCAGCTCTATCATTATTACGAACCGGAGCATGGAATCTTCATTGCGGAGAGCCCGAATGTGATCGAGCGCGCGATGAACGCCGGTTATCAGCCGCTTGCTTTTCTGATTGATTCGGCTTTTTACTCCGCGCAGGTGCAGGCACTTGTATCCCGTTCGGCGGATATACCGGATATCTTGCGGAGACGGCCGTTCTGAATTCGATCACAGGGATGCATCTGACACGCGGCGTTTTATGTGCAATGCGGCGTAGGGCAGCGGTGTTCGATCCGGCAATGCTCGCAGAGATGCATCGGATCGCGGTGCTGGAAAATGTTATGAACCCGACGAATCTCGGTGCGATCTTCCGCTCAGCGGCAGCGCTTGGCATGGATGCAGTTCTGCTGACATCCGGATGTACGGATCCGCTGTACCGCAGGGCTGCGCGTGTCAGCATGGGGACGGTATTCCAGATTCCGTGGTGTTATCTGCCGGATGCGCCGAATGCTGCGGATGCGATCCGTATGCTCCGTGAATATGGATTTCAGTCAGCGGCGATGGCGCTTTGCGAGGATTCCGTCCCGATTGACGATGCCGATATCAAAGCAGCAGAGAAGCTCGCAGTGATCCTCGGGACAGAGGGGGAGGGGCTTGCGCCGAAGACGATCGCAGCATGTGACCTGACCGTTCGTATCCCGATGGCACACGGTGTCGATTCGCTGAATGTTGCGGCGGCAAGTGCGGTTGCATTCTGGGAACTTCGAGCGCAAAAAACAAACTGAAGCAGTGTCAGCCGTTCCTGTTCAGGTTCGGCTTCTTTTTTTGTAAGATTCCGGCATCTTGTGCGTCATATAGACAGAAAGGAGGGATGCAGCCATGATCGAAGCTCTCTACGAACAATATTTTCATGATGTATACCGTTATCTGCGGGCGTTGACACAAAACGACAGTCTTGCTGAGGAACTGACGCAGGAGACATTTTTTCGTGCCATGCGCACACTGGACAGCTTCAAAGGCAACTGCGATGTGCGAGTCTGGCTCTGTCAGATCGCAAAAAACGCCTATATTACCCTATGCCGCAGGCAAAAGCATCATACCGGCGAGGAGCTTCCGGAGAACGTCCGTGACACTGCACCGCCCATGCAGCTTGCGCTCGAGGAAAGCGAAACCGTGCAGGAAATTCACAAAATTCTGCACGCGATGAAAGAGCCGTACAAGGAGGTTTTCATGCTTCGGGTGTTCGGGGAGCTGAGTTTTCGGCAGATTGGCGCGCTCTTCGGCAAAACTGAAAACTGGGCATGCGTCACTTTTTACCGCGCCAAACAGAAGATCATGAACGAAATGGAGGAATCGAAATGAGTAAGAAAACCTGTGAAGTGATTAAAGATTTGCTTCCGCTTTACGCAGAGGGCATTTGCAGCGAGGAGAGCCGAACTATTGTGACAAGGCATCTTTCCGGCTGTTCCGAATGCAGCGAAATACTCCGTGGGATGGGAACAGAGATCCGTGTTTCCGCCGACCGTGATATTGCTGTTATGAAAAAAATCCGAAGACGCATTCGCATTGCAAAGCTGCTTGTCGGACTGTACACTGATGCAGCGTGCAATCGACTGTTTTGCCTATGCCGATCTCAGCGGAAGGATTCCGGAGCGGATGCTTCTATGTAACATTCACGAAGATCCGGTACAGGCGGTCTGTTATTACGAGATCAAAAAAGACACGCAGCATATCCTCTGGGAGCGGAATGACACATAACAAAAAAAGCGGAGCACACACAGTACTCCGCTTTTTATATACTGAAAATTATGCCTTATCGACAGAACCGAACAGGCGCATTTTCTCCTCAACCTTTGCGCAGATTGCGTCGAAGCCCGGAGCGAGCAGCTTACGGGGATCGAAGCCCTTGCCCTGCTTATCCTTGCCTGCCTCAACGTAGCCGCGGGTAGCCTCAGCAAAGACGAGCTGGCACTCGGTGTTGACATTGATCTTTGCAACGCCGAGGGAGATTGCCTTCTTGATCTGATCGTCCGGAATACCGGTACCGCCGTGCAGAACGAGCGGCATATCGCCGACAGTCTTGTTGATTGCGTCGAGCGTCTCGAAGCTCAGACCTTCCCAGTTTGCCGGATATACACCGTGGATATTGCCGATGCCGGCTGCAAGGAAGTCAACGCCGAGATCTGCGATCTGCTTGCACTCCTGCGGATCAGCGCACTCACCCTTACCGATGACGCCGTCCTCTTCACCGCCGATTGCACCGACCTCAGCCTCGATGGAGAGACCGAGCTGATGTGCAACGTGAACGAGCTCAGTGGTCTTCTCGACGTTCTCGTCGATCGGGAAGTGAGAGCCGTCGAACATGATGGAAGTGAAGCCGGCCTTGATGCACTTGTAGCAGCCGTCATAGGTGCCGTGATCGAGGTGCAGAGCAACCGGAACGGTGATGCCGAGGGATTCGTCCATTGCCTTGACCATTTCAGCAACGGTCTTGAAGCCGCACATATACTTTCCGGCACCTTCGGAAACACCGAGGATGACAGGGGAGTTCAGCTTCTGCGCTGTGAGCAGAACAGCCTTTGTCCATTCGAGGTTGTTGATGTTGAACTGACCGACAGCGTACTTGCCGTCTCTTGCCTTGTTCAGCATGTCTTTTGCAGATACCAGCATTGTTAATTCCTCCTATGATACAATGACGCCGGAAGCACCGGCTAATTCCGGATAAAACATACATCCGTATATTTCACCACTCCATATTATACACGATTTCCCGGAAAAAAGCAAGAGGGAATCCGGATAAATCTAGTGAGATGTGCAGAAAACGATCTCCTTGGATGAATTTCTGTGTATGTTACTGTATAAATTCACCGGTTTGACCAATACTCCGGACAGAAAATAAATCGTTCGGAGGATTATCTTATGAAACAGGCGATATCCATGCTGCTGATTCTGCTTCTTGCAGCGGCGGCGGCAAACCTCGGGCATACTGCACAGGCACTCTCGCAGATTGAGCAAAGCGTTATCCGGCTGCATATTCTCGCGGACAGCGACAGTACAGCGGATCAGACGAATAAGCTGCTTGTCCGCGATGCGCTGCTGGAATCGGCGGCGGAGTGGATTCCTGCGGACGCTGATTTTGCGGCAGGATGTTCTGCGCTGCGCCGTCAGCTTCCTGCGATCCGGAAAACCGCAGAGGATGCGCTGCGTGCAGCAGGCTGTTCCGATTCGGTGAATGTTTCACTGGAAGAGACGGCGTTCCCTGTGCGTCAATACGGCGAATTCACGCTCCCGGCAGGGGATTATCAGGCGCTCCGTGTGGAGATCGGGAAAGCAGAGGGGCAGAACTGGTGGTGCGTGATGTATCCGGTAATGTGCATTCCGGCGGCGGAACAGAAGCCGGAGGAATTTCTCAGTGAAGATGCCTGTTCGCTTGCGCTGCATCCGGAGGAGTATGAGATCCGGCTGAAATGCGTGGATACTGCGCGTGCAGCCGTCCGATGGATCCGGCAGACGATCGAACAGGCGGAAGCCGCCTCTCCCGCAGGAGAGACGGTGCATCCGTGTTCAGATTCCGGTATCGGGATCAGCAGCCGCAGCCATTGTTGCAGCCGCATCCGTTGTTATTGCCGCAGCCGCAGCCATTGCCGCAGCACATGCTGAACAGCAGAATCAGAATGATGATCCACCACATGTTGTTGCAATCGTTACCGCACATAATCAGTTCTCCTTTTCATATGAATGTAGGCATGGCATCGCGTCCGGATCGCGGTGCTGTGAAGGGAAGCGGCGTTTTCCGCTTCCTAGTCTCATGATATGCACCTGCGGCAAATGTGTGACAGCGGTTTCAGGGTAAAGAATCCGGAATCTGCATATAGTATAGCAAACGAAAACGGAGGGATCTGATTTGCAGAAGGATGCATATACGAAAAAGGCGCGGCAGATCATCGCGCATGCAAAGTCACAGGCGGAAACGCTCGGACACAGCTTCATCGGTACTGAGCATCTGATTCTGGCGATGCTTTCGGACGGGAGCAATGTCGGGGCAGCAATTCTGCGGACACACCGCGTACCGCTTCAGCGGTTTCAGCAGGCTGTGCTGGAGGAGATCGGGCGCGCTGAACCGGTCAGGCTGAATGAGCATGCCTGTACGCCTGCGTTCCGGCGTATTCTGCGCAATGCGGAACGTCTGTCCGCAGAGACGCCGGAAGGTCTGCCTGCTGTCAGCTCAGAGTCACTGCTGAAAGCGGTCTTGCAGGATGAACACTGCGGCGCTTCGTCAATTCTGCGCGGAATGGGTGTACCGCTGCATGTCCTGCGCAATGCCTGCGGTCAGGAGCAGCTTGCGGTACAGGACACATCGGACGGCTTTCCGCAGTTTGACCGCAAAGCCTGCCCGACGCTTGCGCAATATGCGCGGAATCTGACGGATCCGATTGCGGCAGAGCAGTTTGATCCGCTGATCGGCAGAGAAAAGGAAATGCAGCAGATCATGCAGATTTTATTGCGCCGGACAAAGAATAATCCGGTGCTGATCGGGCAGGCAGGTGTCGGAAAAACAGCCATTGTTGAGGGCATTGCGCAGCGGATTCTGCACGGCGAAGTGCCGCAGTCCATGCGCAGCCGTGTGATTCTCGCGCTTGATCTGACCGCGCTGCTTGCAGGTGCAAAATACCGCGGTGATTTCGAGGAGCGGCTGCGAGCATGTATGGAGGAGGCAGTCAATAACCCCGAGGTTCTGCTCTTTATCGACGAGCTGCATATGATCACCGGAACGGGCGCGGCAGAGGGGGCGATCGACGCTGCAAATATCCTGAAGCCGCGGCTTGCAAGAGGGGAATTGCAGATCATCGGCGCGACAACAGAGGACGAATACCGCCGCCAGATTGAGAAAGATGCGGCACTCGCGCGCAGATTTCAGCCTGTGCGCATCGCGGAACCGTCCGCGGCGGAAGCTGCTGAAATGCTCCGCGGACTCTGCTGCCGGTATGAGCGTTTTCATCGGGTAGAGATTGCGCCGGAAGCAATCGGTGCAGCGGTGAATTTCTCAGTGCGGTATCTGCATGACCGCGCACTGCCCGATAAGGCGCTCGATCTGCTCGATGAGGCATGTGCCGCAAAGCGTCTCGAGCTGATTGGGACGCATGATCCGGAACAGTATCCGGCAATCGGGCAGGGGGATATTGCGCATATGGTTGCGGTCAAAACGGGAATCCCTGCCGAATCGCTGACCGAATCAGAGACGGAGCGTCTGCTGCATCTTGAGGATACGCTGCGCCGCCGCGTGATCGGTCAGGATGCTGCCATTACGGCTGTCGCGCAGGCGATCCGCCGCAGCCGTTCCGGTTTGCGAAAGACAGGTCGTCCGGTCGGGGCGTTTCTGTTTCTCGGTGCGACCGGTATCGGCAAGACAGAGCTTGCTAGATGCATCGCAGATGAGCTGTATGCAGGCAATCTGATCCGGATCGACATGAGCGAATATATGGAAAAGCACACTGCCGCGCGGCTGATCGGGGCGCCGCCGGGATATGTCGGATATGATGAGGGCGGCACGCTGGTCGAACGGGTACGGCGCACGCCATACAGTCTGATTCTGTTCGATGAAATGGAAAAGGCGCATCCGGATGTGCTGTCGCTGCTCCTGCAAATACTCGAGGACGGCAGGCTGACTGACAGCAGCGGCAATCAGGCGGATTTTTCGGAGACCATGCTGATCCTGACCTCGAATCTCGGTGCGGAGAACTTGCAGCAGGGTGTGATCGGCTTCGGGGACAGCGCAGATTTCGAGCAGAAGCAGGAAGCCGAATTGCATGCAATCCTGAAAAAGACAATGAAGCCGGAGCTGCTGCACAGACTGGATGCGGCGATCATATTCCGGCGGCTTTCGGGCGCGGATCTGCTGCAAGTCGCAAAGATGCAGCTTCATGATCTTGCGGACAGGGCTGCTGCCTGCGGTGCAACGCTCACATGGACACCGGAGGCGGAGCAGCTTTTGCTCTCCTGTGCCGATACCGAACACGGCGGCGCGCGAGCGATCCGGACTGCCTTATCACAGCAGGCTGAGCCGCTACTCGCGGACAGTCTCCTGCGGCATGCGAAGGGGACGCATCGTCTCTGTGTCCGCAACGGAACCCTGACCGTTGAGCAGACGATTCCGGCCGTATGAAACGCGCGAATTGCATCAATCTGATAAAGATACCTCTAAACAGTGTATCCGCTGCATATAATGCAACGAGGTGATGTTGATGTTTTCGTTTTTATCCGGTCTATTCGGACAGATGACGTTTCTCCTGCTGCATGTGGATCATACGGCGGCATTTCCGCCTGCATTATCGCGTGCAGAGGAACAGGTGCTTCTGGAGCAGCTTGCGGCAGGATCAGAGGAGGCAAGGCAAAAGCTGATCACGCACAATCTGCGGCTGGTCGCACACATGACAAAGAAGTTTTATTCGCCCGATCGGGAGCAGGAGGAGCTGATTTCAATCGGCACGCTCGGTCTGATGAAGGCTGTCTCGACGTTTCAGCCGGAGAAGGGCGCGCGTTTCGCAACCTATGCGAGCCGTTGTATTGAAAATGAGATCCTGATGCACTATCGGGCGAAAAAAAAGACCGCCGGAGAAGTGTTCTTCGACGATCCTTTGGAATATGACAAAGACGGCAATGCGCTGACGCTGCTTGATATCATGCCGGACAGCACCGATCTGGAAGAACAGGTCGCGCAGTCCATGCAGGAGAAGCAGCTCTATCATTATTTGCAGACAAAGCTGTCTGAGCGTGAATGGACAGTGATTGTCCGGCGGTACGGTCTGTTCGGATATCCGGCACAGACGCAGCGTGAGGTCGCCTGTACGCTGGATATCAGCCGTTCCTATGTTTCGCGCATTGAGAAGCGTGCGCTCTCGGTATTGCGTGCAGCGTATGAGCAGTCATACGGTACAATCAGCGGTTGAGGAAAATCACCACGCCGATGCACAGTGCGAGCATCACGGCAGCGATGCAGGATACAACGATAACCGAGGATTTTTTATCCTCAAAATGATCGTTGACAGGGTATCCGCAGAGATGCAGCACGCGCAGGAACGGACGGTAGAGCAGCAGCGTGATACCGGCATTAATGCCTGACTTCAGCAGATTGAACGGCAGGAACATTGCGGTCAGCATCGGAACGATCTCCTCGCGTGTCACGCCCATGTACAGCGGCGAGATCAGATAATTCCAGAGCAGCATCGAAACGCTCATTGCCGCAACGCTGCAAACCAGTCCGATAGCAGCACCGTAGATGTCACGGCGTTTTTGGTAGATGAAAGATGCGGTGCAGGCAAACGCTGCACTGGAGACAATATTCATAATCATACCGATCAGTCCGGTGGAGCTGAACGGCAGCTCAAGCAGCGATGTCACAACCGTACAGCCGAGTGCCGCAAGCGGTCCGTAGAGGAATCCGGCAAATGTGATGAAGATGTCCTTCGGTTCATATTTGAGGAACCCGACAACCGGAATCTTGATGATCATCATTGAGATGAAGCCGATCGCGGAGAGCAGTGCCAGAATGACAATCTTTCTGGTGGCGGATGTGGTCTGCGCAGGTGCGCTGACAGCAGCAGTTTTTTTCATGAGAATCGTTCCTTTCTGAAAGAAGATCTGAGGCTTCTGACAGAAGAAAACCGCCCGTGAAACATTGCGCTTCACGGGCGGCGGATTGTACCAGTTTTTCAGCGGCTCACACCGCTTGCTGAGAACAATCTGTTTCTTCCATCCGGACTGTACCGTCGGTACCGGAATTGCACCGGTTCAGCCGTTTGCACGGTTCGCGGACTATACCGCCGGTGAGGAATTGCACCTCGCCCTGAAACAAATGTGTTTGTGAGGGGACTTATTCAGCGTCGCCCTCGGAATCGGCATCGTCAGCGATTCCGTCGGAATTCTGGAAATCCTGTTCGATGTCGTCATAATTGAACTCGAGCAGCTCGCCGCAGTGCGGGCAAACGATACTGCCTTCCTCCAGCTCACGCTCTGTGAGGTTGACAGATTCGTCGCAGCTCGGGCAGTTCACAACGTAGACTTCGTTATCGTAGTCATCGTCGTCTTCATAAGCAAAATCATCATAATCTGCCGGAAGAACGCGGCCGATGCGGAAGTGATCATCCTCATCATCGTCGTCGTCATCGTCGAGATCGAAGTCATCATCATCGAAATCGTCGTCATCATCGCAGTAGAGATCGGTTTCGACCTCGCCCAGATCCTTGTCAAGCAGATCGCAGAGCTCTGTCAGTTCATCAACCTGAGACTGCAGATCGTCGATGTAGACGCCCATTTTTGATGAAGAGCGGAACACGGATCTCTGCACCGGTCTCAACAACTGCCGGCTTGGTCGCATTGGTAGCGGTATTGCCCTTGACGCCCGGCTCGGTAGAGGTGATTGTGAGCTCGACAAAGAACGGCGGCTCGATGCCGAAGACATTGCCCTTGTAGGAGAGAACCTTGACGATCTCTTCTTCCTTGACAAAGTCAAGTGCATTGCCGATGACGTCCTTGCTGATCGGAACCTGCTCATAGGTCTCCATATCCATGAAGTAGTACAGATCGCCGTCATTGTAGCTGTACTGCATATCCTTACGCTCAACATAAGCGGTCGGGAACTTTGCGGTCGGGTTGAAAGAGGTTTCAACCACAGCGCCGGTGATGACGTTCTTATACTTGGTGCGGACAAATGCTGCGCCCTTGCCCGGCTTAACGTGCTGGAATTCGATAACCTGAACGACCTGACCGTCCATCTCAAAAGTCATGCCGTTACGAAAATCGCCTGCTGAAATCATGTAAATAACCTCCAAGAAAGTGTGAATGAACATACGCATTCCATATAGCACTATTTTACACTATTTTCGCTGATTTGGCAATAGCAAACCGCAAAAAACGAATCATTGCACAAATCTCTTTATTTGAGATATGGATATTTCGACACTTTGACGAACTGCGCTGTGCATACAGAAGCAGCCTGCTGCATATAAATGGTATGAGAATATGAAAAGAGGCGGTTTCGTGCGGATTTTGCTTTGCTGTATTGGGATGCTGCTGCTCTGTGGATGTGCCGAGCTGCCGGAGCAGAATGCGGCGCAGGGGATTCCGGCAGATTCTTCTGAAGTTCCGGCGCTTGTCGCGGACATGCTGCTGCAAACCGAAGAGTCGATGCAGCTCAGTTTTTCCGATGCTGCCGAATTTGATCCCGAAGCCGTGATTCATGATGCGGCTGCGCAGCATGTACTCGCGCGGACGATGCTCCGGTCGGTTTTGTGGAGCCGTTCGGGGAATGCATTGACGATCACGGCGCAGTACGCAAAGCCCGCGGATCAGCTCAGGAAAGATAAGGAGATGCTCGCAGAATCGGTGACTGCATGGTGTAGAAATTATGATACGGAATCTGATGATGTGCTTGTTCTCCTTGCACATGATGCACTTTGCCGGCGCTGTATTTACAGCGAGATTTCGCCGGATCGCCACAGTGCATACGGCGCATGGATCGGGCATCAGGCTGTCTGTGACGGCTATGCAGAGGCGTTTGCGCTGCTGATGGAGACCGCCGGAATCCCTGTGAAGATTGTGACCGGTACGGCGCTGGACGGTGACTCTCCGTTCGAGCCGCATGCATGGAATCTTGTGCAGCTTGCAGGGGCGTGGTATCACATTGACTGCACATGGGATGATGCCGGAGATTCCGTATCGCATACATATTTTTTATGTGATGATACGGCGATTTCTGCGACGCATACATGGGATGCAAAAAAATATCCGCCTGCGCTTGGCGGCGGATATCGGTATGAGCAGATCGTTTCGGATATGATGGCAAAGGTCAGGACAGGCGGCTGCGAAGGTACCGGATGAAATCCTTTGCCGGATCGAGCGCTGTGAGCTGATAGAGCATCCGGCAGCCGACGGCGTCCTCGATCTCCCCGAGCAGATAGCCGCCCTCCGGATGCCGCAGCAGATCGACACCGGCAAAATCCAGCGGAAGAATCTGCTGCACCCGATCGACGAGTTCGCGCATTTCCGTATCCGGTGTGATGATCTGCGCTTTTCCGCCGAGGGAGAAATTGCTCCGGAAATCAGAATCCGAGGTGCGCAGAACAGCCGAATATATCTCACCGCCGAGTATATAGATCCGCACATCCCAGCCCGTGACAACCGGCTCCTGAATCAGGAACGGATCCGCGGCGCTGTATTTCAGCAGTCCATTTTCATTCCGGATCCATGTCACACCGGCGCCGCCGTGACCGTCCGCAGGCTTTGCGACAAGCGGATAGCGCTGGTTTTCCGGCAGGGATCCGCGGCGGATCTGCTGTGTTGCTGCCATCGGGATGTCATGCTTCCCGTGCAGATACAGATAGGTCTGATATTTGTCATTCGTGATCGCGGTGACAGCAGTGCTGTTGATGCAGGGGAGATTCCGCCGATCAGCAGCCTGACTGTATGCCGCCAGTCGGCTGCGGTTGATCAGAAATGAAGAATCTTCGCTGAAAATCTCATCCGGTTCACCGGAATCCGAAAGACAGAGCCGGAGAGACATTCCCTCCGGCTCTGCGTAATGACAAAGCTGTTCAATAAACCAGCGGTTGCGCGCAGCATCCTCCGGCGCGTAGAGCAGAATGCCGTTTTTCCTATTCATTCTGCGTCCTTGATTTGGCTGCGGATATGCCACATGATATTGGTCGCAGGGTTGATGCCGCAGGTATCAATGGTGCTCTGGAGCTGCGGATTGGAATTGACCTCGCAGACATAGCGTTCATCGTCGTTCTTGCCCATGAGAATATCGACACCGGCAAAATCAAGACCGAGTGCCGCCGCCGCATCGACAGCGAGCTTTTCCTCGAGCTCGGAGATTGCACGCGCCGTTGCCGAGCCGCCTGCGCCGATATTCGAGCGGAATTCAGCCGGAGAAGCGGAATGGCGCTCCATTGCGCAGATCGCCTTTCCGCCGACAACTGTCACACGGAGATCCCTGCCGCTGCTCTCGCGGATAAACCGCTGGAACAGGCAGTCATGTTCGCCGATATGCGTCAGGA
>JAGKVC010000021.1 GCA_021152595.1 Clostridia bacterium | reverse complement strand
GGACGGCTTCGTCACGATCACGACATTTGAGTTCGAGATCAAGGACGGCAAGGTCGTCACCGAGTCTGTCAAGACCGAGTCCACCGGCAATGTAATCGTATCGAAGGACGGCAAACCACATCGGAAACGACGACGACAACGACGGAAGAACTCACCGACGAAACCACGACCATTACGACGATCACACATTCCGAGAAGGAAGATAACGACACGCGTACAACAACGTCCGTTACCGAAACGACCGTCACGAATGATCAGACCGGTGAGAACGACGATCGCACCAGAACGACAACCGAGACCACTTCGACGTCCGATACCAGCACGACTGACAGTGCTGAGACCACGACGAAGAGCCCGACGACGACAACCACAACGGTTGCAACCGCTCCGAGCAAGGCTCCGGCTTCGACCTCCAAGGTCGGTTCTGCACCGCGTACCGGCGATTCCGCTCCTGTCGCACTGATGATCGTTGGCGTCATGATGAGTGCAGCAGCATTCGCATTCCGCAAGCGTCGTGATGACGACAACAAGTAATCCCACAAAGCAAAATGAACCGCTGTCCATCAGGGCAGCGGTTCTTTTGTATGATAAAAAAGAGCAGCATCAATTTCAGATGCCGCTCTCAGATTATAAATGAATAAATCCGGCTGCATTTGCGGCAAGAAGCGCAATGCAAAGCAGTATGAGGAGAACATAACCGATCAGCAGAATCCGCGTGATCCGCACATAGTTTTGCCTGCTCATCCGGTCATTGATTCTGCGAATGTCCAGAACAATCGAAACAGCATTGGTTATGATACACATGAGAAAGAAATAAATATGTGAGTTTGCGATGATTCCCGTTTCCTTCAATATCACCGCCGCCATCGCCGCCGCACCGAGTACGAGCGTAATGACGGCATTGCTCAGGATGTTCTTTGACATCGAAGCCTTTTCCGCCGAGGTGTATTCCGAAACCTTTACCAGTGTATCCTTGAGATCTTCATTCATCATATGCTCCTCACTTTTCCGTTTGCCGTCAATCAGCTCGCGGATATCCACATCATAGAAATCCGCTAGTTCAACCAGAATACTGATATCCGGCATATTGTTCCCGTTTTCCCAGCGCGAGACGGTTCTGCCCGTGACGCCGAATTGCTCCGCAAGCTGTTCCTGCGTGAGCGATTTTTCAAGCCGTAGCGTTTTCAGAAAGCTGCCGATTTGTATTTGATCCATATCTCTCCTCCTTTCATCTTGATAATAGCAGATTTTCGGACAAAAGTCCACGACAGAAAGTGAGAACTGCCGCCTGATTCCGGCCGGACACGGTATGTCCGGGTATCAATCTGCACATGACAATGTAAAAAACATTATCATATTGCGCGATCAAACAAAAACGGCAGCGAATCTTTGGATCCGCTGCCGCTGTCTTTACTCTTGTGAACTCAGTGTAATCGGGGGAAAATGGTTCAGAACATAGTTCAGAAGCACCTGTCCGCCCTCTGCGTTGAGGTGGATACCGTCCTCCTCTGCATATTCGGGATTGAGCTTGCCCTCGTTGTTTTTCAAAGCGGTGTTGGTATCGACAAAGTATACATCACGCCGATTGCTGATCTCGAGCAGCTGCGTATTATATTCGTCGATTGCAGAATTCAAAATGGGATTTTCGCCGTTGACCTCCGCAAACGCGGTGACAGGCGGGATTGAAAGGACAATGATCGGAGCTTCCGGTGCAGAAGCGATCGCGGAATTCAGGAGCTGATCGAACTGGTTTGCCGTCTCATCAGGGCCCTGCGTGGAGAGGCTCTCCGTACCGAACATCAGGTAAATCGGGCAGTCTGCGGAGTTGATCGCGCTCATAATGCGGATTGTTGTGCCGTCGAGCATGACATATTCACGCAGATAATTTGACAGCAGCAGCTTTTCGCTTGCATAGACGTTGTACTCCTTGAGCAAACCGTTCTGACCGAGCTTATAGATGTTTGTCTCACCGAGAAATGCGCATTTTGTGAGATAATCCGCCGGCTGCGGAACGGACTCCGGAACCGGATTGACCTTATCGGTTACGAATTCAGAAGATTCCTCAGGAGCCTCCGCCTCGACCGGTGCGGATTCTTCCGGCGTATCCGAGGATTCCTCCTCTGCCGGCAGTGATTCAGTCTGCTCGTCGATATCCGCCGAGGATTCATCCGCCGACTTTACAAATACATCCTTTTCCGGATGAAAATTGCGGTTGAAGAGGTATGCGCCGAAGCAAAGGATCAGGCTCATAATCCAGAGCAAAATCAGCTGGCTCAACCGGAACCGCATGACAGGACCGCGGTGCTGCTTCTTGCGCTTTGTCTTTTTGCGACGAGACTGCGGCATCGGCTTTTTGCGTTTTGGATTGGTTGCGCTTGGCATATAATGTCTCCCTCCGATTATAATCATACTATTCTATATTATAACGGATTTCGCGCGATTTTGCAAGAGGTTTTCGAGATTTTATTGGAAAACTTAAAATTTACCGCGCGGTTGCTTGCCGGTTCGTTTCAGCATGTAACAGGATTCACCGATATACAGCACCGCCTGCTTTTGGTCTTTGCGAACGGAAATCTGATAGATACCGGCACCGATTGCCTCCGCGAGCTGATTCTCAAAGAACGAAATCTTCATTTCCTCTGCGGCTGTGCATTGGCATCCGGTTCCATTCCGGAAGAGAAGAACGTCTGCATTTCCTTGAGTTTGCCGCAGGTCAGTCTGCCCTCGGGACACTTGCCCGTGACATAGCAGCTCGGACCGAAATGCCGGAAGACCGCAGGACATGCAAGCCGGAGCTGCCGCAGCAGGTCGATTGCACAGGCGCGGATCTCCCACTGTGCGCGGTTGCAGGTACGCAGCTTCATGAAGTGCAGCAGTTCACGCCCGTTCATATCGCAGAGGACATCGAGCTGATTGCCTGCAAGTGCAAAATACTGTGCAGCCTCCGCCGGAAGACCTGCCTTGCACATGCGGTCAAATGCGGCGGCGTTCTCCGTAAATGCACGCTGATAGATCGCAAGCGCATCCGCATTTGCGCGGATCGACTCCGGCAGAACATAGTGCTGTTTGTAGACCGCCTGCGTTACATGCGGAACGAGAACGGTCTGGATGCGGTGCCGGACCAGATGCGTGATTGCGGCAAGCGAGAGATTCCGGATCACAAACTGCACATGGAGCAGTTCCAGCTCACGCGGTCGCTCGGCAGTGATCAGTTCAGCGGCATCATAGCGCCCCTCCGGATCGGCGGAGAACTTGCCGTTGTAAATCTGTGCGTTCATGAGAATTTCATCCGCATCCTGCGGCGGCGCACTGCGCAGTTCTGTGACGGCTGCTGCTGTCTCCGGTGCATGCTTCTCAACCGTGGTCTGCGGCGGCGCATACCGCGCAAAGGAATCATCCGCATCGGCGTGATAGCGCGCTGCAAACTGTTCCGGCAGATTCGGGAAATATGCGCGGAGCTGTTCCTTCAGCGATTCGCCGAGCGTTTTCAGCTCCGGATAATAGGAGCCGCGTCCGCAGCACATTACGGTGACCATATAGAGCAGCTCGCGCGCATTCATTGTGCAGTAGAAGTTGCTGCGGAAGCAATACGGCAGCAGATAGCGCGCGTCCTCCTTCGGAATCTCAAGCTCCAGGAGCTTTGCGTAGGCATCGAACAGCGACTGCATATGTGCCTGATATTCCGGAACAAGCTGTTCGAGCATCGGCGGAATATAGAATCCGGCGCTTGTGAAATCGACATATCTGCGCGATTTGACAGTGTACGATCCCAGACGGAATTCAATGACAAATTCCTCTGTGCAGACGGATACATTATCGAACGCGACCGTAAAAAGCTGATGCTCCAGCGTAGATGTATGACCGGATGCAACGACCTTTTCGATCAGGGAGCCGTTGTTCTCCTTTTCGCAGGATTTCCCGTAGATCTCCAGCGCCGTGCCCTGTGTTGTGGAGATGCGGGCGGCAGAAGCGACGACCGTGTCGGCGGCTGTTGACGAGGCAATGATTTTTGCAGTTGCGTGATTCATGGCGAATCTCCTTCCGGAAAGATATAGTTCACTATTCATTCTATCACGGATACAGTTTTTTGTCAATGATATTAAGAGGTATCTCCGATGGAATTGTAATGGGGACTCCGTCCCCAACCCCCTGCTGGGTTCATTGACCTCAGACATCATGTTTGTATCATGATATGGAAAATCCGCCAAATCAACGCAATTACGCAGATATGGCGGAATCACTTAAAAACGCGGCACACAGTCAAAACCGTGTGCCGCGTCAGCATTCAGATTCGGGATTATTTTACCGGAACAACCCAGCCGAACGGATCTTCCAGCTTGCCCCACTGGATACCGGTCATGGTATCGTAGATCTTCTGAGAGATCGGTCCGATCTTGTTGTCATTGATCGTCATGACCTTGTCGCCCCACTTGAGGTGACCGACCGGCGAGATAACAGCAGCCGTACCGGTACCGAAGACCTCATCGAGCTTGCCGTTGTCATAAGCATCTGCGATCTCCTGAATGGTGATTCTGCGCTCAGAGACCTTCATGCCCCAGCTCTTTGTCAGCTCGAGAACGGACTTTCTGGTGATACCCGGCAGGATCGAGCCCTGAAGCTCCGGTGTGACGATTTCGCCGTCGATGACGAACATGATGTTCATAGCGCCGACTTCCTCGATGTACTTCTGCTCAACGCCGTCGAGCCAGAGAACCTGAGAATAGCCTTCCTTATGTGCCTCATCCTGACCGATCAGGGATGCAGCGTAGTTACCGCCGGTCTTGGTGTAACCCATACCGCCGCGGACCGCACGGACATACTTGGATTCGACATAGATCTTGACCGGATCCAGACCGGAAGCATAGTATGCGCCGGACGGAGAAAGGATGATGATGAACTTATACATATCGCCGGGCTTGACGCCGAGGAACGGGTCAACAGCGATGATGAACGGACGGATGTAGAGCGAAGCGCCCTCAGCGGAAGGAACCCAGTCCTTCTCGACCTTCAGCAGAGCCATCAGAGCTTCCATAGCATCCTCAACCGGCAGCTCCGGAATAACGAGACGGTTATTCGAGCTGTTCAGACGCTTGAAGTTCTCCTCCGGACGGAAGAGCTGGATCTCGCCGTCAGCGCGGCGATAAGCCTTCAGGCCCTCAAAGACCTCCTGACCGTAGTGCAGGCAGAGAGCAGCCGGGCTGAGCTCCAGATTGCCGTAGGGTACGATTCTTGCATCGTGCCAGCCCTTACCGGTCTCATAGTCCATGATGAACATGTAATCGGTGAAGATGTGGCCGAAGCCGAGCTTTGTCTCGTCGGCAGGCTTTGCCTTGAGGCTTGCAGCTTTCTCGAAACGAATGTCCATTTACTTTTCCTCTTTTCTAGCAGTTTGTTCCGTTCCCGCAGGGGGGAACACGGGGCTTGATGATATGTCATGCCGGGCAAAGGCTCAGCAGGCATTTCCTTTGAGATAGCGCGGTGTATATTTTGTGCGATAGAGGTCGATTGCGTACCGCACAGAGATCAGCGCACTGAGGATAATGACGATCAGAAAGATGATCCGCAGAAACTTTTTCATAATCAGCGCTCCATTCTGCCGCAGTCGGCGGTTTCTGTCATGGACTGTGCAATTTGTTTTCAGCACAGTATGTGTTCACGATATGTTTCTATTATAGCACATCTTTCCGCAGATATCAAGTGGCTGACAAAAAAACTTCATGAAATCTGCATGAAAATTTCGCAGGCTTCCGGTTCTGTGTGCGCCTGCGAAAGCGGTTCAGTCCGCGTCATAATCAACACCGGCACCGATCTCATTCCAATCCTGCCAGTCGATGGTATCCGGATCCGGATACTGCTTTCCGTTCACCGTGGAAAAGCGGAGGTCGATATACGCATACCACAGGCTGCCGGTATGCTCGTCAAGCTGCAAAAAGCCGTTCCAGCTGATGCCGCCGTCCTGCACAAGCCCTGCGCGGAAGCCGGAGAGCTTGTCGCCGCTGTAAATGCTGCTTTCGTCCTTCATCTGGTAAAGATCGTCGATCTGCTTGTAGATTTCGAGTTCTTCATAGTTGATTCCGCGCTTCTGACAATCGGATTTCAGCTCCTCGCACAGGTTCTCGACCAATTCTTCCCAGTCGCCTTCATTCATATCGAAGCGTTCTTCCTGCTCGGAAAAGCTGACCTTTTGTTCCGGACGGATTTCGGTGCGCGGATCGGCTTCACGGCGCGTCAGGGTGCTGCGGTCTCCGCGGTAGTAATAGGCGCGCAGGGTGTGGATGCCGTATTTCTTTTTGAAATATCCGGGATCGCCGCCGTCCCAGAAGATATAGAGCATGCCGCTTTTCGGCAGGTCATCGAGGAGATCAAATTCTGCAAGCTCTGCCAGATCGAACTGACAGATCAGCGGCAGCTTCTGTGCCTTGTGATACTTGTCCTGTTCATCGAGATACTGCTCACATTCCGGATAGTCGATCCCTTCCGGCAGATCGGGCAGACCGCCCATTTTGGAAGCGCCGACAGGCACTTCATCGCAAGTCTCCCCGTTGATCACAACGGCGGTTGCAAAATCGGTGATCTCCGCGCGGTGCCGGAGCAGTTCACTGTATTGTTCGCGGTAGTAATCGAGATCAAGTGCCTGTTCGTTCATAATATCCTCCTTATCGTCCGGCTGTATTTGTGAAATATGTGATCCAGTCCGCAAAGAATCCGTCCGCGCAGGTCTTTTTTGAGACAAATCCGCCCTTGCTGCGGACAGCCTCAATGACCGCCGGCTGCGAATCTGCCGGACAGCCGCAGAAATCGGCTGCGAGCAGCATTGCAATGTCATTGTCGAAATCGCCGGTCGCACCGATGATCGTTTCCGGCGGCAGCAGATTCCGGATTTTGGTCAGTGCCGTGCCTTTGTTTGTATTATGGGGCAGCATTTCGAGGAACCAGCGGTGCGAGCGCGTAAAATTGACCGACGCAAAGCGCTCCTGCTTGACATATTCAAGCATCTCGGAAATCTCCTCCGGCGCACCAGCAAAGAGCGCCTTGAAGCACTGCTCCGGATTGACCTCATCGAGCGTTTTCATAACAAACGGAATATTGGTGATTTCAAGATGCTGCCGCTCATATTCGCCGTCCTGAAAGACAAAGACGCCGGATGCATTGAGTACCTCCGCGCCGACATGCGGAAATGCAGCGGCAAGCTCCTCCAGCAGCGCACGGATGCCCTTCGGCAGATACGCCGTGCCGAACGGTGCGGGCTGATTTGCGGTGTTGTCATAGAGCAGCGCGCCGTTATACATCACCGAGGCGAAATCCGGCTGAAACAGCTCCAGATACTGCTGCGTTGCCTGAATGCCGCGACCGGTCGCAATGCTGAACAGACCGCCCTGCTCACGGAATTCCGCGATCGCGGCGCCGTCCTCCGGCGAGACCGTTTTATCAGGCATCAGCAGCGTGCCGTCGAGGTCGGTCAGCAGCGCGAGATTTGCATAGGGTTTATTGATTGGGTTCATTTGTATTTGCTCCTTGCGGTGCGGCATCCGTGCCGTACCAGAATTTTTTGAGTTGATCCGGATCTTCCTGCTCGACCGGATATTTGCCGACATCCTCGATGCAGATCTTGCAGCCGAGGCAGGATAGAAAGACCTTGTGCTTCGGGCAGCGCGGATAGGCGCGGTAGACCGGATTATCCGCTTCTGCCTCGGAGAGCCATTCCTTCAGCGCCTCCGGCTGAATATCAGCAGCGGTCATGCGCGTGATGAGCGCAGCTCAGCAGCAGGTAGTCGAGCAAGACGTCGGTCAGCCCGTTTGACATCACAAGGCTGTCGTCATTCGCGGTAACGTGATGATTGAAAGAAATGATATGGCCCATTTGTGATAGCTCTTCAGAATGTCAGCTTGTTGCTGACGCGGTAGGTACTGCCGTTTCTGCGAATTTGCAGCCATGCGGTTGTATCATTGCCGGAATGCCACGGCATGGATGTATCGTTCTCCATGCCGATCTCTGCGGCGCGTTCGCCGTTCCGCTCAATGACGAGCGTCAGGTGCCCCTCCGTCATATGTTCATCGGGGAGCGTTGTCCGGCAGATCGTCTGATCGGCGGCGGAATAGGTCAGCGTGAACAGATTTTCAGCGCTTGTAAGCGCAGATGCGCCGTCAATGCCGTTCACCGAAGCGATCAGACCGCTGTGCGGAAACAGCGCGATGCTTCGTGTCAGCGCGAGTCCGTTCAGCTCCTGCGCAGCCTGATATTCCTGCTGCGAGATCTGTGCGATTTGTTCACCGGTTTCCGCCTCGCACAGTGCCGCTTCCTGCACAGTGATTCTGCGGCGGTGCCTTCCCCTACGGGAAAATGTGGTGTAGCCGTAGTCTGCTTTCTCCACCCGAACTGGATGCGTGACCGGTTCCTCCGGCGCAGCTTCGAGATCTTTTCCGATATCCCTGTACAGCGAAATGACCTGCATCGCAGCGGTGCCGCGGCAGCCGTTGAGACCGCATTGCAGTTCAAAGCCGCTTCTTTGCCGCAGCATGCCGAGCAGACAGCATACCGTCATGATGCCTGCAAAAATCAGCCGCGTGCGCGGCGACCATGAGGGCTTGCGCCGCACCAGGTGCAGAATGCATCCGCTGAGCAGAACCAGCAGCGCAGGCAGCAGAATCCGCAGATACCGTGTTACAAGCCACATGATCAGGTAGTGCCGCAGATTGTGCAGTGCTTCATAGCCTGCATACGATGTCGGACGGATACCGCGCAGGCGAAACTGCAAAAACAGATCCAGCGCAATTCCGCCGACACTTACAAAAATGATATCGAACCAATCGGCGGCGGAAAGACGGCTTTCTTTGGAGCTTACTTGCTTTTTCATGTCAGACCTCCGGTGCGCGAGGAAAGCCTCAGCGGAAAAAGACGGCGGCAGTGCATGAAGCACATACCGCGCATTTTGAAAAAACATGTTGTCATAAAGATCCGCGGCGAAAATGCCGCTGTTACGCAAAATCAGAGCCGTCGGCGCAGAGGATCGCAAGGCGCTCGGCGTGCATCATGCCGGTTCGGACGTCCGGCGCATGTTCGGGCAGCCACGCGAGAAATGCGTCAATCAGCAGCCCGGGATTGACATTGACCGAGGTACCGGCAGGCGTCCGCAGCTTGAGCCAGAGCCCGTCCTCGAGCGTCTGCGTCATGAGAATCTGCGACTGTGCCTTGACGTCGATCTCAGCGGTACCGCGTTTCGTTTTCTTCTCGACGAGAATTTCCGGCTGCGCAATAAATGCGTCCCATGCATTGCGGAGCGCATCTGCGGAAACAGTCTCATCGGCACAGTCCAGCGCGATCGCGTAATCTGCAAAGGCGATGTCCGTATGCTTGCGGATCGGCTGTGCAACGCGCTTGATCTGCAAATCGGGCGGCAGAACGCGGTTCAGGCGTTCCATTGCCTCCTGCATGGACATTTCACCGTCGATGCGGAAATCCATGCACTCGCAGCCGCTCTCATATCCAAGCGAGAGCGCCAGCGGAAACATCAGATAGGCGTGCGGATTGAAGCCCTCTGTAAACCAGATCGGGACACCGGCGCGCCGGAATGCACGCTGCATACACCGCATCAGATCGAGATGCGAGATATATTTTGCGCGGCGGCGCTTTTCAAATGTTGCTCTGACCGGAATCATAGCCGGATGCTCCTTTCTGAGGCGGAATCAGGCGAAATTGCCCTGAATGAAGTCGATATACTGCGAGCCCTGATAGGTCAGCGTGCCGGTATCGCCCTCGGAGAGCCGCTGAAAGGTCTCAGCATTGACCGAAAGCTCGATGCGCTGACAATCCACTGTCTCAAAGGTGATGTAGTAGAAGCAGGTTGCCGCGTAGGCATATTCCTTGTCATAGGGCAGCGTATTGGGATCGCGCTTTTTGCGTGTGCGCTTGGAGAACACCGTCGCTTCAATGGTTTTGCCGTCGGCATAATCCTTCGGCGTTTCCCTGGCGATGCGGCGGATGGCAATGACGATGAAAATAATCAGCGCTGCGACGATGAGCATTACCGGCAGATATTTCAGCAGCGGTACGATGAACTGAAACGGGTTTTCTCCTGTGTGCATGATGTACTCCTTTGTGTCAGAACGGTTGATGTGATGAATGCGGTCAGTCTGGTGTGATCCGGAAGCTGATGAACCGCTCGCCCTGATAGGTCAGCGAGCCGACAGCGCCCTCAGTGAGCGGATCACAGAATTCCGGGGGAATCTGCATGGGAAAACGGCTGTCTGCGGCGTCGGCAAAGGTGACCATGCAGCCTTCTCCGGTGCCGGGCATCGGCGCAATGCGGATGATCTGCGCCCAGATCTGCATAACGGGCGCGCCGTGCTGCTCAATTTTTTTGCGGTTCAGAATGACGCCGGCGATGACTGCAATGACAAAGACTACCGGAATCATATAGGGAATCAGCTGTACCGGATCGAAGCTCTGCATGGTGTCTCCTTTCGGATGCGGTCAGATACCGTTGATGCGGTATTTTGTGTCGCGGACGAAATCAATAAAGTACATTTTTCCGTCGCAGGATGTATAAGTCAGCGTCCCGATGAATCCGATGAGCTGATTGCAGTAAACGATCTCAGGGATTTCAAGCTCGGTGCGCGTACCGTCCGGCGTTTCAAATGTCATGTAATAGTGATTTTCGCGCGCAGCAGCATGACTGTATTTTGCAGCCGCTTTGTATGAGGTATCCTCTGTCAGAATGCGCTTATCGGCAATGCGGACAGAGAGCTGACTCCTGCTGCCGCCTTTGACGGAACGAGCCGCAGAACCGGCAGGGAGCCGCGGATCTGCTTCCGGCTTCGGCTTTGTCGCAAATGCGAGCGAGGTGCCGATCACGCCGGAGAAGATCAGCGCGCCGATTGCATAAATGACGATGGTGGTCATGATCCGCCGTCCTTCTTGTAATCGAAGCAGGGGTGACCTGTGACCTTTGTCACGCCGCAGCCTGCGCACTGGAGGCGGCAGTGCGGTGTTGTTTTCGCCTGCTTTGCCTTTTCATTTTCGCGGATGAGAAACGCCTTGTCCACGTAATAATCGAGATGATCCCACGGGAATACTTCGTCATAGGGGCGCGGACGGTTCGCGTAAAATTCGACATTCAGACCGGCTTCCGCAAATGCCGCAAGCCAGAGATCATAGTGAAAATGCTCCGACCATGCGTCGAAGATGCAGCCGCGCTTCCATGCGCCGTAAATGACATCGCAGAGACGGCGGTCGCCCTTTGCGAGTACCGCTTCAAGGATGCTCGTTTCGGGGAAGTGCGTGCTTGCGCGGATGCGCTTGTGTCCTGCGATTGCTTCCTCGAGCACCTTCTGCTTGTGTGCAATCATCTCGCGCGTATCCTGCGGATGAAATTCAAAGGGTGTAAAGGGCTTCGGGACGAATGTTGCAATCGAGCAGGAAATCTGCACCGGCTTTCCCTTCGGGCGGCGCTCCTGCTCATAGAACATATCGACGACGCGCTGTGCGAGCTCGACAATGCCGCGGATATCGTCGTCCGTCTCAGTCGGCAGTCCCATCATGAAATAGAACTTGACCGAGGTCTGACCGGCATCAAAGGCGATCTTGCAGGTGCGCATCAGCTCTTCTTCGGTGACATTTTTATTGATCACATCGCGCATGCGCTGCGTACCGGCTTCCGGTGCAAAGGTCAGACCGCTGCTGCGGACTCTGCGCAGGCGGTTCATGAGTCCCGTGCTGAAATTATCGACGCGCAGCGAGGGCAGGCTCAGGTTGATATGCTCCTGATCGGTGAAGGTCAGCAGCCCGTCCATCATCTCCTCGATCTGTGAGTGGTCGGATGTGGAGAGCGAGCAGAGCGACAGCTCCTCGTAGCCGGTGTTATTGATGAGATTTCTGGATTGTTCGCAGATCGTCTCAGGTGATTTTTCGCGGAACGGTCGGTAGAGGAATCCTGCCTGACAGAATCTGCATCCGCGCAGACATCCGCGCAGAACCTCAGTCACAGCACGGTCATGGACGATCTCGGAGAACGGCACGACGAATTCCTCCGGCGAGGGACATGCATCGAAATTCTCGATGATGCGCTTGCGGACGGTTGCCGGTGCGCCGTCTCTCGGGGTGACGGCTTTGACGGTGCCGTCCTCGTTATAGGTGACATCATAGAGCGAGGGAACATAGACGCCCTGAATCTGCGCAGCGGCACGGAGAAATTCCGAGCGTGTCGCGCCTGCATCGCGCATTTTGACATAGAGATCCATGACCTCGAGATCGACCTCCTCGCCCTCACCAAGGAAGAACAGGTCGCAGAAATCGGCGATCGGCTCCGGATTGCACGCGCAGGAGCCGCCTGCACAGACAATCGGCGCAATGGCTTCGCCGCGGTCGCGCTGATAGATCGGTACGCCTGCAAGATCGAGCATATTGAGGATATTGGTATAGCAAAGCTCATATTGCAGCGTAAAACCGATGAAATCGAAGTCTCTGATCGGCTCAAGGCTTTCCAGCGCATAGAGCGGAAGATGATGCTCCCGCATCAGCGCTTCAAAGTCGGTATCCGGCGCAAAGACGCGCTCACACCAGTATTCGGGGCGCTTGTTGATGCAGGAATACAGCACCTTCATACCGAGGTGGCTCATGCCGACATCGTAGCGGTCGGGGAAGCAGAACGCAAACCGCGCCCTGATATCGGCCTTGTCTTTCATGATGCTGCCCGGCTCGCCGCCGATGTATCGCGCAGGCTTCTGTACCTTGAGCAGCAGCGGTTCAATTTGATCAAAGAGGTTCATATAAAGGTGCCTCCGGCGGATTGATAATGGGACGCTGTCCCAAGCCCTTCCAAAGGGACATTGTCCCTTTGGAATCCCATTTTATAGATATAATAAGTGCTTTCGGAATCGGATACAGGCACTGCCTGCTCCGTGATAATCCAATTTCAAAGCGGCAAGGCAGACAGAAACCGGTACTGATATTTTCCGTCTGCATTCGGAAGCATGTATCCGTTCAGTTCAAATTTCGTGCCCTTTACGCCTTCTCTGATCTGCTGCGCAATATCTTCATGTGCAGCGTTCCATGTGATTGCGCGGCGCATTTTAATGGTCGCATTCGGGGGATAAACCGGGTTGATCTTTCGCGGATACAGTGCGCATGTGACCTGACGAAATTCAAGCTTTGTCTCCCAGTACCCATTCGGCGCATCGGTTTCCAGAATATCAATCCAGAAGCCGCGTGCGTCTGGCAGATACTTTTTGACGAACAATACTGCGTATGCTTCGACTGAATTTGCATATTGCAGATACAGTTCGATTTGCTCCTGAGACATTACGCGCCGAAGCTGCTTTTTCAGCTTTGCAGCTTCCTTCTGCTGCTTGTTTCCGGTGTTGCTGACGTTCTTTTTCATAAGAAATCATCCTTTCATCGCCTGTTCGGCAAAAATATTTATGACCGAATCTGTATAGAACAGTTCGGACATATTCATTTTTGGAACAGCGACATCGGATGTACGCCCGCTATCGGCTGGCAGCTTTCGGTTGACGAGCTGCTAGTGAAAATTCACATGGTTCGCGGCAGAACAGCACTGCCGGCAGATGCTGCTTTTTGTCAGTTACATCGCATCTGCATTCCGATTCGGAACCGAATTTGCGCGCTCCAGGGGAGCTGCGGTTTGCATTTGTCGGCAGCAATGCGCCATGGGCGACATTCTGCAAATGATGGCAGTTATGATTTAAGTAATCTGCTTGCGGACAAACGCGCCTTCCGGCACATGTTCGCCGCATAGGAATGAACAGTCCATGACCGCGTGATTGGCAGCCTCGATGGGTTCGCCCTCGCCGTTTTGCAGGTCGGTGACGGTCAGCGTCAGCGGCTTCTGCTGCGGCATGAGGATCTCAACGGTATCGCCTGCAAAGAAGCGGTTGCGCTGACTGACATAGAGCCTGCCGTTCTCCTGCTTCTGCACAATGCCGATGACTTCATAATCGCGGATATAGCCGTTTTCCTCCTGCCAGATCAGATCCTTGCGCTGTCCGAAGGCAAATCCGACGGTATAGGGGCGGTGGCTGACATTGTTCAGCTCCTGCATCACCCACTCCGGCACGGGACGCGGCGGCGTATCAAAGAGGCGGTCGAGCGCCATGCGGTAGGCATTCGTCACGCCTGCGACATAATAGGCGGCTTTCGCTCTGCCCTCGATCTTGACGGAATCCACGCCTGCCTCTGCAAGCTCTTTGAGATAGGGCAGCAGACAGAGATCCTTTGCATTGAGGATATAGCTGCCGTCGGAATCCTCGTCCACGGGGAAATACTGCCCGGGGCGTTTTTCCTCCATCAGCGCATATTTCCAGCGGCAGGACTGCGCGCAGGCACCGCGGTTTGCATCTCTGCCGGTCAGATATTCCGAGAGCAGACACCGTCCCGAGATACTCATGCACATTGCGCCGTGAACAAAGACCTCAATCTCAAGATCGGCGGGCGTTTTTGCACGCAGCTCCGCAATTTCCGCAATCGAAAGCTCACGTGCCAAGACAACGCGCTTCACGCCGAGCGCATAGAGTGCGTTTGCGGTCTGATAATTGACCACGCCCGTTTGCGTGGAAGCGTGAACCGTCAGCTTCGGCGCAAGGGCGCGGATCTGTGTAATGACACCGAGATCGGCGGCGATGACTGCATCAACGCCGCACGCCTCGATATGTTTGATGAATGCGGGAAATGCATCCATTTCCGCATTGCGCGGCAGGACATTCGCCGTCAGATAGACGAGAACGCCCTGCTTGTGCGCTTCCTGCACTGCCTGCTGCAATGCATCAAAATCAAAATTTTTCGCCGCGGCACGCATGCCGTATTCCTTTGCACCGACGTAGACAGCGTCAGCGCCGAACTGCAATGCAGCCGCAAAGCATTCGGCATCGCCGGCAGGTGCGAGCAGTTCAGGCTTAACCCTCGCCATTTGCTGCCGCCTCTGCTGCTGCGTACTGTGCATCGACCAGAGCCAGATTTGCAAGATGCTGGTCATAGGTCTCAGCGAAGAAGGTTTCGCCGGTGTCGATATTAGAGTTGAAGAAGTAATCGTTGCACGGCGAAAGCGGATACAGAACGGCCTGAATCGCCTCTCTGCCGGGGTTGTTGATTGCTCCGGGCGGCAGACCGGTACCTTTATAGGTGTTGTAGGCTGTGACCATGATCTCGTCCGGGATCTCCAGACGGCTTTCGATCAGCTCGGCATATTTTCTGGTCGGATCGGATTCGAGCTTCGGGAACACTGCCGGGCTGTTCAGACGGTTGTGGAAAACCGCAGAGATATGCTTCATATAGTCGAGATTACGCGCCTCACCCTGCACCATAGATGCCAGCGTGAGCAGCTCATCGAGCGACATATCCAGTTCTTCCATTCTCTTATAGTCAGCCTCTGTGATCTTGGAGTCGAAGTTTGCGTAGATCTTCTGCGCAACGATGTTCGGATCCTCGTCAAC
Organism: Clostridia bacterium; assembly: GCA_021152595.1. Lineage (GTDB taxonomy): Bacteria > Bacillota > Clostridia > Oscillospirales > Ruminococcaceae > Firm-04. Next base: position 36,888 of record JAGKVC010000021.1, on the reverse strand, counting down.
ATAGAACTGATAGGTATCCGGGAAGCAATAGCCCTCGCGCTGCTGCCACTTCTGCGGATTCTTCTCCGGCAGATGGCTGGTGAAGCGGAAGTCATAGCCCTCACCGTCGAAGCTGTTGAAGAAGAACAGGAATTCCTCTGCGTCGCAGATCTGGTTTTCCTGAAGCGCCTTTGCAGCATCGACAAGCGTGATGCCTTCGCGGAAGACAACCGGCATGGATTCGCGCTCCTCTTTGTGATTCTTACAAAGCTCGTCGATCATGGCTTCGTAGGACATCGAGGGGCTTAGGATATGCTCGCCTGCAATATAGCTGCCGTCCTTGCCGTTCATACGGGAGACCAGACGGAAAAGCTGCGGCTGCGTGATGATGCGGCTTTCGACGAGCTGATTTGCGATATCAGCAGTAGCCGAGCCCTCCGGAATATCGACGATCTTCTCGCCGACATCCTTGTTGATGCCGTACATCTCCATTGCAAATGCGATGATAACAGCGGAAAGCACGGAGGAGAGCGCAAGAATCAGCGTCAGAAGAACGAGCGTGCAGGAAAGACCGCGGCTCTTTTTGCGGCGGAATTTCCGCTTTCTGCGGATTTTTCTGCCCCATTCATCGAACTGCTTTTCCTCCTCGGCGAGGTCGGCAAGCTCCTCCTCCACGGTGCGCTTGTTTGCCTTTGCCTTGGCTTTCTTTTTCTTCTCATTGGATTTTTTGATATCATCGGAAAGCTGACCGGCTTTTTCCTTGAGCTTTCCTGCCAATCCGGCAGCCTTCTCCTTGAATGCATCCGCCTTATCGGAAAAAGCGGATTTCTCCGCAGGGATGCTGTCGGCGGCATCCTTCAGATCATTCTCTGCATCAATCGCATCGTCGATTTCAGCGAAGAGCGCATCGTCGAAGGAATCTGCTGCATCCTCCGCGATCTCCTCCGCTGCATCCGCAGTATCAGCCGTATTTTCCGCGATTGCTTCTGCGGTATCCTCCGGCAGTTCGGCAGCGGCTTCTGCAAGCTCTGCCGCATCCTCTGCCGGATTCAGTGTTTCTTTTTCTGCGTCCTGCTGGGGCATGTGTTCGTCAGCCATAAAAATCCTCCGTTTTTTGTTCTGTGACACAGCTTTGCAGCTTCTGATCATATTCATCATGCGGAAGCTGCGTCTGCCGGCATTCTGCATAACAGATGCCGAGCGTTTTGATTTTATATTTTGCGAGGTAGCGGTCATAGTATCCGCCGCCTGCACCGAGCCGGTAGCCTGCCGCATCATAGGCAAGCATCGGGACGATCATCAGTGTATCCGCATCGGGCAGCAGCACGCGGTCCTCCGAGACCGGCGGAACCGGAATCCGGAATGCGCCTGCCTTCAGCTCCGAGAGTGCATCCAGACGGTAGAATGTCATGGTGCAGCTTTCCGGTTCACATACCGGCAGCCCGAGTGTTTTGCCGTCCTTCAGGACCGCAGAGAGCAGCGATCTTGTGCTGACCTCATGCGGCATGGAGACATAGCAGAAGACCTGCTTTGCGTTCTGATAAGCAGGGTGCCGCAGCACGGCCTCCGTGATTTTCTCATCGGCGGCGATGCGGCGGTCAAAGGGCATCTCTGCGCGTGCCTGAAAGACCTGATCGCGCAGGGACTTTTTTGCCGCGGTGATCTCGCTGCTCATTTGCTGTATACCATTCCTTCCGCGAGCTTCTGTGCGGTATCGGCACCGCAGAGAACTTCAACGAGCTTGAGCGCGAAATCCATTGCCGCGCCCGGACCTCTTCCGGTGATGAATCTGCCGTCCTGACAGACCGGCTCCGCGACCGCATTGCAGCCGATGAGCTTCTCCTCAAATCCGGGATAGCAGGTCGCAGTTCTGTCACTGAGCAGACCGCGTGCGCCGAGGATCGAGGGTGCTGCGCAGATTGCAGCGATCCATTTGTCATTGGAAACGCAGTGAGTGAGCGCAGACTGCACCGTGTCGCTCTCTCCGAGGTGGATTGTGCCGGGCATGCCGCCGGGCAGAACGATCATCTCGAGCGAATCATCCGGTCTGAATGCGCTGTCGGGGAGATCGGCAGTGACGGGGATGCCGTGCGAGCCCTTGACGGTTGTTCCGCCGATGCCGACGGTGCAGACGTCCTTTCCGGCTCTGCGCAGGCAGTCCACAGGCGTCAGTGCCTCGATTTCCTCGAAGCCCTCCGCGAGAAATACATATATCATAGCTGTGCCTCCGTTTCTGTATGTTTCAAATCGCCAGATATGCATACTATATCAAGTTATTATACCATGTATTCGCGCGAAAGTCAAGATATTATGATAGTATCCGGCGGCGTAAACGCGCTAAAAATCAGCCCTTCCGGCGCCGGATTGCCGTTCAAAACGTAGAAAATTCTCCGGATGCATCCAAAACGCGCAGATGTGCCGTTTTCTGCAATATATCCAAAAACGGCGGAGCGTTTTCGGCTTGTTCGGTGAATTGTCCGGAAACGCTTTGTATATTTCGTACAAACTGCGCATTGACAAGCAAATCGCTTTGGACAACATTCCGGAATTGAGATGTCAAATTTGTTGAATTCAGCTATTGCATTTTCAGCATGAATGGGGTATAATAAAATGGTATTGTTTGCAGACCGCAGCGCAAAAAACGCGCCTGTGATCGCCGCTTTCTGCCGGCATTCCGCCGTCCCGGCAGAGGCGTCCGCCGCGAAAGAAAGAACGCAGCGGCAAACCGCACATCGCACGACGGAGAATGGAGTTAGAAATGTCCAAGTTTTCGGAAAAGGTGACGCAGGATTTCCTGAACCGCCTTCAGACACAATTCAATGTTTCGCCGGATGAGGCGAGCGACAAGCAGATCTATCTGGCACTTTCCGCTGTCATCACCGAGCTGATGAAGGCAAAGCGTCAGAAGTTCATGAACCATGTCAATTCGACCGGTCAGAAGCAGATCTTCTATCTTTCGATGGAGTTCCTCATGGGCAGATCGCTGAAGACCTCTCTCTATAATCTCGATCTCGCGGATGATGTCGAGAAGTTCCTCAAGAAATTTGATATCAATCTCGACAGAGTCTATGATTACGAGCCGGATGCAGGCCTCGGAAACGGCGGCCTCGGCAGACTGGCTGCATGTTATCTCGACGGCCTTGCAACAACCGGCTATCCGGCAACCGGCCACTCGATCTGCTATGAGTACGGCATCTTCAAGCAGAAGCTCGAAGATGGCTGGCAGACTGAGCTTCCGGATAACTGGCTGCCGGGCGGTGAGGTCTGGCTCGATCCGAGACCGGAGCAGGCAATCGAGGTTCATTTTGAGGGTGACCTCGAGGAATACTGGGATCAGCAGTATCACCATGTCTCCCATGTCAATTACAGCACCGTCACCGCAATCCCCTATGATATGTATGTTTCGGGCTACAACAGCAACGCGGTCTCCGTCCTGAGACTGTGGTCCGCAAAGGCACCGAGCTTCGATATGGCAATGTTCAATCAGGGCGATTATTCCAAGGCGCTCGCACAGAATTCCATTGCAAACGCGATCTCAAAGGTGCTTTATCCGAATGACAATCACCTCGAGGGCAAATCGCTCCGTCTGCGTCAGCAGTATTTCCTCTGCGCCGCAGCAGTCGGTGATATCGTCAACAATCACATGAGCGTCTACGGCACGCTGGATAACCTCGCTGATAAGGTCGCGATCCACATCAACGATACACATCCGACGCTTGCGATTCCGGAGCTGATGCGCATTCTGCTTGACGACTGCGGCTATAGCTGGGAAAAGGCATGGGATATCACCACGAAGGTCTTTGCCTATACGAATCACACCGTTATGGCGGAAGCGCTGGAAAAGTGGGATGTCAACCTCGTCCGCAGAGTCATTCCGCGTATCTTCTCGATCATCGTCGAGATCAACAACCGCTACTGCGCAGAGGTCTTTGCAAAGACCAATGACAGCGCACTGACCACGAAGATGTCCATTATTCAGGATAACCTGATCCACATGGCAACGCTTTGTGTTGCGGCTTCCCACAATGTCAACGGCGTTTCCAAGCTGCACTCCGAGATCATCAAGGATGCAGTCTTCGGCAATGAATACCGCTATACGCCGCAGAAATTCACGAATGTCACAAACGGCATTGCATACCGCCGCTGGCTGTATCAGTCCAATCCGGGCCTGACAAAGCTGCTCAAATCCGCAATCGGCAGCGGATTCCTCAAGAACGGCGCAGAGCTTGAAAAGTTCCGTGCATTCCAGGATGACGCAAAGGTGCTTGAGAAGCTGATGGCGGTCAAGCGCGAGAACAAGGTCGAGTTTGCAAAGTATGTCAAGGCAAAGAACGGCATTATCCTGAATCCGGACAGCGTCTTTGATGTACAGGTCAAGCGCCTGCACGAGTACAAGCGCCAGCACCTCAATGCACTGAATATCCTCGCGGATTATCAGATGCTCCTCGACAATCCGGATATGGAATTTGCACCGAAGACCTATATCTTTGCTGCAAAGGCTGCTCCGGGCTATTATCTCGCAAAGCAGATCATCAAGATGATCTGGAGCCTCTCTGAGGAGATCCGCAAGAATCCGAAGATCAGCGAAAAGCTCACTGTGGTCTTCCTTGAGAACTACTGCGTCACGCTCTCCGAGCTGCTGATGCCGGCTTCTGATTTCTCCGAGCAGATTTCGCTCGCAGGCACCGAGGCTTCCGGTACGGGCAACATGAAGCTGATGCTCAACGGCGCTGTCACGATCGGTACGCTCGACGGCGCAAACATCGAGATCAAGGATGCGGCAGGCGATGAGAATATCATCATCTTCGGTATGAAGACCGAGGAGGTCAACAACCGCAAGCCGCATTACCGTCCGCAGGAGATCTACGATCACCACGGTCTGATCCGCGCATGCGTGGACCGCATCAACAACGGTATCAACGGCGACAAGTTCCCGGATATCGCACAGTCGCTCCGCACGCAGGATCCTTATATGGTGCTGGCGGACTTCGACAGCTACCGTGCTGCACAGGCATACGCCGCACAGTGCTATGCCGATAAACAGCGCTTCGCCAAGATGAGCCTGAACAATATTGCAGGTGCAGGCGTGTTCTCCGCAGACCGCGCTGTTACCGAATATGCAAAGAACATCTGGCATCTTTAATATTCAAATGTAATGAGAAATCTCCGATGGCTTCTGCCGGACATCGTGTTCAATCTGCAAGGAATGTCCTGTAATCCCATCGGGGATTTTTCGAGCGCAGATAAAGAGGTGCATTTTCCATGAGAAAAGTATATGACAGCTGGGACCGCACGTATAAATCGGTATTCGGCGCACTGCGGCAGAATGAACCGTGTACCTTCACGATCTGTCTGCCGGAATCGGCAAATCTCGATACGAATCCGATGCTCGTGCTGTACCGTCCGGGCATGAAGGAGCGCTTTATCCCGATGAACACCGTCAGCAAAAGTGACGGACAGGTGTTCTATTCGGCGACCTGCTCCGCAAAATTCCCCGGTGTCCATTATTACTACTTCTCGTATATTTCCGGCGGTCAGTGGTTCTATATCAAAAAAGCCGCCGCACATGAGGGTGTCGTCGGCGAGGGCGATCTGTTTCAGCTCACGGTCTATGACGAAGCCTTCAAAACGCCGGATTTCTTAAAGGGCGGCGTGATGTATCAGATTTTCCCCGATCGCTTCTGCCGGAGCGGTCTGCCGCATGAGAATGTCCCGAATGACCGCGTGCTGCGCGAGGACTGGGGCGGCACACCGTGGTACCGTCCCGATCAGAACGGGCATGTCTGGAACAATGACTATTTCGGCGGCGACCTTGAGGGCATTGTGCAGAAGCTCGAGTATCTGGAGTCGCTGGGCGTCACCTGCATCTACCTCAACCCGATCTTTGAAGCGCATGAGAATCACCGCTACAACACCGCAAATTACCGCAAGGTCGATCCGCTGCTCGGCACGAATCAGGATTTTGCGCGGCTCTGTACCGAGGCGGCAAGATACGGCATCAGCGTGATCCTCGACGGCGTTTTTTCGCATACCGGCGCAGACAGCATCTATTTCAACAAGTTCTGCCGTTATCAGACGCTCGGCGCGTACAATTCGAAGGAGAGTCCTTATTACAAGTGGTACAGCTTCCATCACTATCCCGATGTCTATGAGGCGTGGTGGGGCATTGATACGCTCCCGAATGTCAATGAAAACGAGCCGGAATACACCGACTACATCTGCGGCAAGGGCGGCGTGCTGGAATACTGGATGAGCCTCGGCGCGGCAGGCTTCCGTCTGGATGTTGCCGACGAGCTGCCGGATGCATTCCTCGATCATCTGCACGACTGCGTCAAGGCGGCGGACGGCGATCATATCATCATCGGCGAGGTCTGGGAGGATGCTTCGACGAAGGAGGCTTACGGTGTCCGGCGGCGCTATCTGCTGGGCAATCAGCTCGATTCCGTCATGAACTATCCGTTCCGCAGTGCGATCATGCAGTATCTCGGCGGCTGCAGCCCCTATGATTTCCGCAACAGCATCATGACAATCCTCGAAAACTATCCGAAGTGTGTCTCGGATGTGCTGATGAACTTTGTCTCGACGCATGATATCGAGCGTGCGATCACCGTGTTCGGCGGCGAGCCTGCAAACGGCAGAAACATGGACTGGCAGGCGGAGCGCCGGCTCAATCCGCAGCAGTATGACATCGGCAAGAAGAAGCTGAAAGCCGCGATGGTGCTGCAATTCTTCCTGCCGGGCGTGCCGAGCATCTATTACGGCGACGAGGCAGGTCTGGACGGCTACGGCGATCCCTTCAACCGCCGCTGCTACCCGTGGGGACATGAGGACTGGGATCTGATCGAATACACAAAGGAGCTTTCGCGGATCCGCCACAGCTCGAAGGTCTTTATTGACGGCGCGCTGAAATTCCTGACGCTCGATGATGATTATATTGTATTTGCGCGGTATCGGGATCAGCGGCGCAAGGCAATGGTCATTGCGCTGAACCGTTCGGATCACGAGGTCGTGTTCGGTGTGGATAAAACACCGTTCAATGACCGCTACAAGATGTTCAAGGTCGTGCACGGCGAGATCAACGGCAATGATGTGATCCTGCCCCCCTATGGCTTTGTAGCAGTCAAGGTGGAAATGTAATGATCAGCCGCAGATGATGCCTGCACCGATCACAAGGCGATTGCCGCTGCTCTGTGAGACCGCGGATGCGCTCCTTGCCGTTTGAATGAAACATGAAAAACCGCGGCTTCTGCCGCAGCAAACTATTACGAATGAGGTTGACCGTATGCTGATATCATGCACCGGAATACACAAATTTTATCAGGATCATCATGTGCTGCGCTCGGTCAGCCTGACCGTTGAGAATCAGGACCGGATCGGTCTTGTGGGCGACAACGGCTGCGGAAAGAGTACCTTTCTGCGCATCCTGACAGAGCAGGAGCTGCCCGATGCCTTTGAGCATGATGAGCCTGCGATTGCAAAAGCTGCCAATCTCCGGATCGGCTATCTTGCGCAGAATGCAGGGCTCGACGGCAGCAAGACCGTCCTTGAGGAGATGAACGACGCCTTCTCGCATCTGCACGAGGCGAAAGAGATCATGCAGACGCTGGAAGCGAAAATGGAGGCAGGACTCTCCGCGGAGGAACTGGATGAATATGCGCGGCTTTCCGCGTTTTTTGAGATCAATGACGGCTATACGACAGATGTCCGCATCCGGACGGTGCTTTACGGCATGGGCTTCGGTGAGGAGACACTGCCGCGGCAGATTTCCGGCTTTTCCGGCGGCGAAAAGACACGCCTTGCGCTCTGCAAGCTGCTTTTGGAAGCGCCCGATCTGCTGATTCTGGACGAGCCGACAAACCATCTGGATTTCCAGACCGTCGGCTGGCTCGAGGATTATCTCAAGACATGGCGCGGCGCATTGCTGATCGTCAGCCACGACCGCTTCTTCCTTGACCGCCTCTGCACGAGCATCTGCGAGCTGGAACACGGCGAATTGACGCGCTATAAGGGCAACTACACCGCCTTTACAAAGCTGCGCGCCGAATCCCGTGAGCGGCAGCAGAAGGAATATGAAGCGCAGCAGCGCGAGATTGCAAAGCTCGAGGACTATGTCGCACGGAACAAGGTACGCGCTTCGACTGCAAAATCCGCGAAATCGCGTGAGAAGCAGCTCGAGAAAATGGAGCGCATCGAAAAGCCCTATTCGGCGGCGAAATCCGCGAAGCTCTCGTTTACATACAGCGTTGTGCCGCCGATTGATGTACTCGAGGTGAAGAATATCGACCTGACCGTCGGCACCGGAACCATGCAGAAAACGCTCATGGAGAATCTCTCCTTTACGGTGCGGCGCGGCGATAAAATCGGTATCATCGGTGAGAACGGCGCAGGCAAATCGACGCTGCTCAAGGTTCTGCGGAATATCCTGCCGCATAAGGGACTCGTGCGCTGGGCATCCGGCACGCGGCTCGGCTGCTTTGAACAGGAAAGCGTGAGCCTCAATCCCTATGCGACCGTATTCGATGAGCTGCACGACCGCTATCCGGCGCTCAGCGATTTTGAGGTGCGCAGTCTGCTCGGGCAGGTTCGTCTGACCGGTGAAAATGTATTCAAGGAGACCGGCGTCATCTCCGGCGGCGAGCGTGCAAAGCTCTGTTTTGCGATTCTCATGCTCGAGCACGGCAATGTGCTGCTGCTCGATGAGCCGACGAATCACCTCGATCTGACGACAAAAGAAATTCTGGAGCAGGCACTCAGCGAATTTGACGGAACGATTCTGTTTGTCAGCCATGACCGCTATCTGCTCGAACGCCTTGCCGATCAGCTCTTTGTACTCGGGGACGGTGCGCTGACACCGTTCAAGGGGAAATTTTCCGCGTATCAGGAGCAGATCCGCCGCCGTACAGAAGCAGAGCAGGCTGCCGCTGCCGAGGAAAAGCAGCGCAAAGCCGCCGAAGCGCAGAAGGCAGGCTATCGCTCGAAGGAGCAGCGCAGCCTTGAGGCAAAGCGCCGCGCCGAGATCAAGCGGATTGAACAGGAGATTGACGCCTTGCAGGCGGAACAGGATACCCTGCAGGAATCGCTCTCGGATGAATCCGTCACGGGCGATTATGAGAAGATGCAGCAGGTTTGCAGCAGACTGGAGGAGATTCGGCTGCGGCAGGATGAATTGCTCGAGCAGATGATTCTGCTGGAGGATGCCTGACAGGGAAAGGAAGGAACAATGAAACAGAAGATGTTTGCAGCGGTATGTGCCGCTGTACTGGCGGTCTGTCCGCTGGCAGGCTGCGGCGCTGCCGGCTCTGAGGAGCAGGAAGCCGTCAAAATGGAGGATCTCCCCTACGGCTCGACAATCACGGAGGATTCCACGCGCAATATCACGATTGCCTTTGACAAGCGCTTCCTCGATGATGCGCTGCTTGACAGGATCGTCAGCTATTATGAGTCGATCCAGAACAGAGATGCGGAAGAATTCAAATCCGTCGTTTTTCCGCTTTATCACAATTATGAGATCAGCACGGTCTATGAGGACAAGGTGACGGAGCAGGATCTCCTCGATACGACCTATGACGCGATCAAGGAGTATTTCGGCTACGATTTCGACTTTGCATATCTCAATGTCGAGGAATGCGTCATGAAGGACGGCATTTCCGGCGAACGGGATACGATGATTCAGTTCCTTGATGATCTTGCCGCGGAAAAGGGCGAGAAGAAGATCTCCGAGGATACCGGCGCGCTCTATGAAATGTCGGTTAAGCGGCATGTTGCCGAAAAAGGCTCCGGCAACCGCACGGAAACGCTCGATGAACTTGACAGCGAAACGCTTTATGCCATTCAGTATCAGGGTGAATGGTATCTGATGTATACTTGAACGGGGGTGCAGCTATGAAACGGATTCTGATTGCAGGCGTGCTTGCGGCAATGCTCGGTCTGACGGCATGCAGCGGCACTGCACAGCAGTCCTCCGGCGCGGAGATCGAGGAGACATCCTCAAAGGAGAGCCGCAGCGAGGGACTGACCATTCACGCCGATGAGGATGTGGACAGCGCATATGTCGAGACGCTGAAAACCTATTTCACCGCGATTGAAAAGAAGGATTTTGCGGCATTCCAGTCGGCGATGTATCCGCCGTATCTGGAATCCTACAATAAGTATCTGAATGACAACGGGACCACACCCGAGGAGAACTTTGAAAAGCTCTGCACGCGTTTCGATGAGGACGGCTATGAGAGCTGGACGCTGACGGATCTGCATATCTCCTATTATCCCGAGGAGAAGGTCGATCTCGATGACTTTTTCTCTGCGTTCAAGGATGCAGGCATTCTCGATGATAAACTGATCGAGCAGTGCAAAAAGGAATCCGAGGAGATCCGTGATGTGCAATTCTCGCTCTATGCGCTCTACGCAGGCGATGAGGATGCTGTGCCGGTCGTCAACGGCAATGAGATCATGATGGTCAAAACAAAAGACGGAACATATCTCTTCGGATGAATATGGATATACGGACAAAAAAGCCGCTCCGATCAAATGAATCGGAGCGGCTGATTTTATTCAGTTGCCTTTTGCCATTGCCGGAGTATTTCCAGTGCATCTGCTTCTGCGATCAGATCAAGATCCTCCCAGCAGCCCTCGCCGAAGATCAGGGCGCGTGCATAGGAATCATCCCTCTGCGGATCGAACGGGCGCCAGATTCCGGTGCTTTTCTCCATGACAGACTGTCTGTGATCCGGCGCAATCCGGATCAGGACATTCCGTCTGCTGTCGAGATAATACGTATACAACTGCGAACATCGGCACACCGATAATCAGACCGATGATGCCGAATAATCCGCCGCCGAGCAGGCAGGCGAACAGTTCCCAAAAAGCCGGCAGACCGATCGACTTGCCGACGATTTTCGGATCGAGAATATTGGCGTCAAACTGCTGCAATGCGATAATGAAGATCAGGAAATACAGTGCCTTGAGCGGATTTTCCATGAGGATCAGCAGTGTGCAGGGAATCGCACCGAAAATCGGGCCGAAATACGGGATCATATTTGTCACGCCGATGATCACGGCAATCAGGGTGGTATAGGGGGCACCGATGATTGTGACGCCGATGAAGCAGAGCATGCCGATCAGCAGGGAATCCAGCAGCTTGCCGATTGCCGCCGTTCCGAAGGTCTGGTTAGCGGCGGTCATCTGCTTGTCGATCCAGTCGGCGGTTTTCGGCTTGCAGACGGCATAGAGGATCTGCTTCCACTGCCGGACAAAGCGCTTCCGGCTGATCAGCAGATAGACCGCAATCACAAAGCCGACAATGACATCATAGAGGAAGCCGAGCGTACTTGTTGCGCCCGATGCCACGGCGGAGAGAATCTTCTGCGTGACATCGACCGGATCCACATTGCCCATGCCCAGCTCTGTGGCAGAGAAGCGTTCCTGCAATTCGCGCAGATAGCCTGCGAGGGTATTGTCTGCATGGAGCAGCTTTTCGATATGCTCCATGATGAGATCGAAATAATGCGGAAGCTGGTCGATTGCCGTCGAAAGACCGGTCACGACCTGCGAAAAGGTTGCGATCACAAGCAGCACGATCGAGCCGATGAACAGCAGCACCACCAGAAATGAACTGATGCCGCGCGGCAGGATTGCGAGTTTCGGATGCTTTTCGATCGGGCGTTTGAGCCATTTATCAAACCGCTTTTCCAGCACCGAAGCTGCCGGCGCGAGCAGATAGGCGAAGATGAAGCCTGCAAAAACCGGTCCCAGTGCGGATACGATCCGCCGGAAGAAGTGCGCCACATCGCTGAAACGGATGAAAGCAAAGGTCAGCGCGATGCATCCGGCAAGCACAAGAAATAAAGTGATCGGGCGCATCTGTGAGAGTACAATCGGATCACGGTGCTGCCGCTTCATAGCCATCCCTCCTGATTTCGTATTTTGATTGCATTATATCACATTCTCCCGAAAAATGCAAGAGAAATCATAGAATGTATGGCGTTTATAGGCTGAATGCGGAATCCGCTTTTGCAGGATGCGAAATATTCCTCCGAATATCCGCTCTCTGCGCACGCTCATCTTGCTTTTTCAAATTGAATATGCTATAATAAAAACAGCCTTTCCGGATATTATCAGCATCCGTTCGCATCTGTTCAGAAAGGAGCATCAACATGTCTGTTCAGGATTATACCAAAGCGCAGAAGCTCGCTGAAAAAGAACTGCGGCAGGCGGCATCCGAAAAAGAACGCTGTCTGCCGGTGCTGGAGGATATTCTGCGTGAAAAAGAAGTTGAAGGGCAGCTTCCGCTCGGGCAGATCGAGATTCCGCTCTCGCTTGTTGTCGGTACCGCGCAGGCAGAGCGCACCTCCGCCTTTGCCCCGAATTTCATGCCGCTGCTCGATTATGATACTGAATTTGCAGGCAAGTGGTCGCAGCTCTGCGATTCCGTTCGGGAGATCGGCGTCACGGAGCCGATCACGGTCATGGAATATATGCAGCGCTTCTATGTCTGCGAGGGCAATAAGCGCGTCAGTGTCTCAAAATATAACGGCGCCGTTGCGATTGAAGCAAAGGTGACGCGCATCATCCCGAAGCCGGATGATACGATCGAATACCGCGTCTATATGGAGTTTATGGTCTTTTACCGCATTGCCGGTATCTATGAGATCGAGATGAGTCAGCCGGGCGAATTCATGCGTCTGATTCAGGCGATTACGCCGATTGAACAGCCGGAAACACCGGACGCAAAGCCGCAGCTTCCGCCGCCGTGGAGCGATGCACTCCGCAAGGATGTCAAGTTCCTGTATACGGTCTTTGCTGGTTATTATCTCAGCAAATATGAGCCGCGCCTGCATGTCAAGGCAGGCGTTGCGTTCCTGCATTTTCTCGAGATCTACGGTTTTGAGCAGGTCCGCGCGCTCTCCTCGGTTGAGCTGCGGCGCAAGATCGACCGGATCCGCATGGAATTCCGCGTGCTGGGCAATACCGATCCTGTTTCGCATATTCTCGAGCCGACCGATGCTTCGCGCAAGGTCGCGCTGACAAAGAAGATCCCCCTGACCGGAAATGCCGTGCTGCATATTGCATTCCTTTTTCCGAAGGATCCGCGCGGCTCCGGCTGGAGCTATAACCATGAGATCGGGCGGCGCTACCTCGAGGATACCTTCGGGGATGCGATCACGACCGATTCCTATACCTGCGATGTGGACGAAGCAGAGGGAATTATCGAGCGTGCAATCGCCGGAGGCTGCCGGATGATCTTCACGACCTCGCCGGTCTATCATGCCGTCAGTATGCGGATGGCGGTCGCGCATCCGGAAGTGATCTTCCTCAACTGCTCCATGAATACCGCCTATAAGCAGCTCCGCACCTATTATCTGCGGATCTATGAGGCGAAGCTCATCGCCGGACTGATCGCAGGCTCTATGACAGAAAACGAGCGCATCGGCTATATCGCGGATTATCCCGTGCTTGGTACGCCCTCTTCGATCAGCGCATTTGCGCTCGGCGTCAAGATGGTCAATCCGCGTGCGATGATCTATCTGGACTGGTCCACGCTCGAAAATCACGATCCGCATGAATTCTTCCGCAGCAAGCAGATCGACCTGATCTCCAGCCGGGATATCAAGGCACCGGAGCTGGATGATACGGATTTCGGACTCTATGCGCTCTACGGCGGCGTTTCGTTCCGGCTGGCGATGCCTGTCTGGAACTGGGGCAGCCTCTATGAGGAGCTTGTGCGCTCGGTGCTGATCGGCGCATGGAAGAATGACGGCAATCTCAATGAGACAAAGGCGCTCAATTATTACTGGGGCATGTCCTCGGGTGCGATCGACGTTTTTGTTTCGGATAAGCTGCCGATCGGAACGCGGCGGCTTGTGAATGTTGTGAAACAAGCAATCGCAGAAAATAAATTTGAACCGTTCACAGGTCCGATCTACGGACAGGACGGTCTCTGCAAGGTCGAGCCTGACCAGATCCTCACGCCGGATGAGATCATTCACTCGGACTGGCTGCCGGATAATGTTTTCGGCAGGATTCCGAAGGTCTCCGAGCTGGATCCGAAGTTCCGCGACTTTGCAAAGTGGCATACGGTTTTCGGTACCTATGACGGTTCCGATGAGCCCGAGGCGCTGCCGGAGCTTCTGCCGGGCAGTGATGAACTCGAACCGCTGGATGATGCATTTTTATCAAAATAACAACAGAATTACAAAATAGATTCAGTTTTCGTTTTTGCATTGATTGAGATATTTGTTTTGGGGAAAATATCAAATGGGGGAGAAGTGCAAATATGAAGATCCTTGCGATTGCGGATCAGGAAAACCAAAGGATCTGGAGCTCCTATAAACCGAAGGAGCTGCGGGAGCCTGATCTGATTTTGTCGGCGGGAGACCTCGATCCGGATTATCTGCAATTTTGCGTGACCTACGCCAGATCGCCGGTGTTTTATATCCACGGGAATCATGACGAGCGGTATCAGCAGAAACCGCCCGAGGGCTGTGTCTGTGTTGAGGATGATATCGTGGTGTATCAGGGCATCCGGATTCTGGGGCTCGGCGGCTGCATGCGGTACCGTCCCGGTGCATATCAGTATACCGAGCGGCAGATGCGGCGGCGGATCCGGCATCTGTGGCTCAAGCTGCGCTCCTACGGCGGCTTTGATATCCTGCTGACACATGCACCGGCTGCCGGATATCACGACAGCGACGATCCGAATGACCGCTGCCACCACGGCTTTGCGGTCTTCAATGAGCTGATCGAAAAATATCAGCCGCGGTTCCATATCCACGGGCATATTCACATGAATTACAATATTCCTGCGCCGGTCATCTCACAGCGGCAGCAGACGACTGTGATCAATGCATCAGGCGGCACGGTGCATTTTGTCTATGAACAGGAGCGTGCGGCGGAAGCGGCATCCGGAATCATTCAGCCTGTTTCCGACTTGCCGGCATTCAGCCAGACGGAGCCGGAGCAGAGCGCCGTGCATATTGAAACAATCTGACAGAGAAAAAAATACGCCCGGACGCAGCGAATGGCAGCCGCGCCGGGCGTTTTTTTGAGGTGTGCAGGTATAATATCGTAACATTTCACTGTGTGCCGGTCAGGACATAGCCCTGTTTCCGGACAGTCCGCAGCAGCTTGACGGGAAAGCCGTCGTCTACCTTTTTGCGCAGATAGTGGATGTAAACCGGAATGACGGCGCTGTCCGCACCCTCCGGCGAGACATGCTGCTCAATCTCCTCACGCGAGAGCGTATCGCCTGCGTGTTGAGCAAACAGTTCGAGAATCGCGCATTCCTTGGCAGAGAGCAGGAGCTTTTTTCCGCCTCTTGTCGCAACATGACGGTTTGTATCAACGGTCAGATCCGCGATGCAGTGTAAGCCGCTGCCGGATGAGGGCGGCGTTCTCCGCCGGTAAGTACGTACCATGCGCCTGACGCGCGCCATGCACTCATCCATGTGAAACGGCTTCAGGAGATAGTCATCGGCACCGCTGTCCAGCGCGAGGACGCGGTCTGCAACGGAACCGCGGCTACTCAGAATCATAACGGGGGTATCGAGCGCACGGGTGCGCATTTCACGCAGTACCGACACGCCTGCCATATCGGAGAGCTGCCAATCCAGCAGCACGGATTCAAAACGCGGCGAATCCAGAAGACGCAGCGCATCGGTTCCGGTCTCAACGGCAATGGGGGAATAGCCGTCTGCGGTAAGCCTTGCCGAAACTGCTGCCCGCAGCGCTTCATTCGATTCAATTACCAGAATTTCCATATTGTTCACGCTTTCTTTCCGTTCCGTTTTAGGCGGGCGTTCCTAAATCTTTGATCTGATTATACCGCAAAAACCTAAAATGAACCTGAATTTTTTATAAAGCAGCAGCGAAAAAGAGATCCGCTCTGCAAAACATGCGATATTGCTGTGTTTGTGATAAATTGTGACAAGAATCTGAACTTTTCTAAAAAGTCGAAAAATCGCTTGACAAATTTTGTGCAGATATGCTATAATATAACCATGAACCGGCAAATATATAAGTGCCGGACAAAAGGAGGAACTGAACATATGAAGCTGAACATTATGGCAAAGAAGATCCAGATCGGTCCGAGCTTTTCGGAATATGCAGAAAAGAAGCTGAATCAGAAGCTCGACAAATTTTTTGAGGATGAAGCAGAGGCGAAAATCACCCTGAATGAACTCCGCGGTCAGATCGTCTGCGAGCTGACCGTCCGTGCAGGCAGCATGATCTACCGTGCAGAGCAGAGCGCAACCGATAAAAACGATGCGCTGGATTCTGCAATCGACAAGATCATCCGCAAGATCCGCCGCAACAAGACCAAGCTCGGCAAGCGCATCAAGGCAAGCGCACTCTCCCCCGAGGCATTCACCGATACCATCGAGGAGCAGACCGAGTACAACCTCATCCGCAAGAAGAGCTTCCGCGTCCAGCCGATGAGCGTCGAAGAAGCAATCCTCCAGATGAATATGCTGGGACATTCCTTCTTCGTCTTCCAGAATGCCGATAACGGTACGATCAATATCGTCTATCGCCGCGTCGATGATAACTACGCGCTTCTGGAGCCGACCACCGACTGAGCCGCCGATTTGAATATAACAGCAAGGGGACATCCGAAACGATGTCCCCTTTATATTTTGTAAGTGAAGAGAGAATAGAGAAGAATGAAAAATGAAAAGTATCACTCAGCTTCTTCATAAGAAATTTTTTCCTTTTCAAGTGCGGAAGTCAATACACAAAAGCCGCTGAAACAAGCACTCACGCTCATTTCAGCGGCATCATTCCATCCAAAATCAAAATGGGGTCTGGGGATAATATCCCCAGCGAGGGGGTTGGGTGAGTTTGCTTTGCAAACTCATAGCGCAGTGTGGCGAGCAGCCCCCATTATCAATCCGTCGGAGACACCTTATTTATGGTGCCGCTCTAAGAAACGCTCGATGCGGTTTGCAGCTTCGGTCAGATGCTTGAGCGAATACGCATAGGAGATGCGGATATTATTCCTGCCGCTCTCGCCGAATGCCGAGCCCGGCACGACCGCGACCTTTTCCTCCTGCAGCAGCTTCTCGCAGAATTCCTCGCTGCTCAGACCGCTGGATTCGATGCTCGGGAACAGATAAAATGCGCCCTGAGCAGGGAAACATCGCAGTCCCATCTGTGCGAAACGCTCGAGCAGGAAGCGGCGGCGGTGATCATATTCCTCGATCATATGTGCGCAGTCGGCGTCGCAGTGTTTGAGTGCTTCAATCGCCGCACGCTGGCTGACCATCGGTGCGCACATGATCGCATACTGGTGAATCTTGCGCGCCTGTGCGATGATCTCCGGCGGCGCAGCCATCCAGCCGAGACGCCAGCCTGTCATAGCAAAGGTCTTGGAGAATCCGTTGACAACGACCGTCCGCTCACGCATGCCGTCCAGCTCTGCGATCGAGACATGCTTTGCGCCGTAGGTCATTTCAGAATAGATCTCATCCGAAAGCACCATGATATCGGTGCCGCGCAGTACCTCCGCGATTGCCTCATAATCCTCGCGCCGCATGATTGCGCCGGTCGGGTTATTCGGATAGGAGAGCATCAGCAGCTTAGTCTTCGGCGTGATCTTGGCTTTCAGCTCCTCCGCGGTCAGGCGAAATTCGTTTTCCTCCTTGGTCGGCAGGGAGACCGGCACACCGTCTGCCATGGAGACAAGCGGCGCATAGCAGACAAAGCACGGCTCGGTGATCAGCACCTCATCGCCGGGATTGAGCAGCGTGCGGAAGGTCAGGTCAACTGCCTCGGAGCCGCCGATCGTAACGAGCAGTTCATTTTCGGGGCAGTAATTGAGCTTATATTTGCGCTGCATAAAATGCGAAATTTCTTCGCGGAGCTGGAGCAGACCGGAATTTGCACCGTAGAAGATTGCCTGCCGCTCGAGTGTTGAGATCGCAGCGGAACGGATCGTCCACGGGGTGCGGAAATCCGGCTCACCGACGCCCAGCGAGATCACGCCCTCCATATTTTCCGCCATATCGAAAAAGCGGCGGATCGGAGAGGGCTGGATCGCCTGCGCGCGCTCCGAGAGGATCGAATCATAGTTCACAGGTAGACACCTCTTTCATCACCCGGTTCATCCTGAATCAGGATGCCCTTTTCCTTATAGCGTTTGAGGACAAAGTGCGTCCGTGTCGAAAGCACGCCGCTGAGGGTTGCGAGACGCTGCGAGACAAAGCCTGCGATATCGCGCAGGCCGGAGCCCGTCAGCGTGATGCCGAGATCGTAGCCGCCGGACATCAGCGTGACGGATTCGACCTCCTCAAAGCCGGAGATAATGCGTGCAATCTCATCAAAGCCGCAGTCGGGCTGCGGTGTGATTTTCAGTTCGATGTATGCCGAGACCTCATCGCGGTCGGCAAGCTCCTCATCGACAATGACGCTGTAGCCGCGGATCACGCCGGATTCCTCCAGCTCTGCGATCTGCTTGGTGACAGTCGCCTCGTCTCTGCCGAGCATGGCTGCAAGCTCTGCATTCGAGAGTCTTGCATTCTGTTTCAAAAGCTGTAACAGCTCTTTCATGTGTAATCGCTCCTTTACGGTTGAAAATTATTTATCGAGTTTCTCGAGCTTATCAATCAGGAAATCGCAGACCATGCGCTCTGCTTTCTTTTTGCGTCCGGCAGAGGTGGTCGGGATGCCTGTGACCTTTGCGATCTTGCGCTTGAGCTTTTCCGTCGGGGATTGGCGGCGCTTGCGTCTGCGTCTGCGCGGCTCAAAGGGCGGCGGAAAGAGTCCGGGCGGCGGGGGCGGCATTTTTCTTGCCGGCATGGTAATCATCCTTTCTGTTTGGATTAGATTCCTTTGAATTTTCGGATACGCCCTGTTCATAAAGTGCGTCTGCGGAGAACGGAATTGATCGGCGTGAATAGTGAAAAGTGAATAGCAGCGGAGTGTCCTTCGGACACGGATTATAATAGTCCACGATCCGCCGTTCAGGTTTCTCAGCGGCAGATTGGTATTTGCCGGAGGTTACTCCGCCTCATACCGCACAACGCCGCCGGTAATGGTCGTCAGCACTTTGCCGGTGAATGTCATGCCCTTGAATACGGTATTATGCGATTTGGAGTGCAGCTTGTCCGGATCGACCGTCCACTTGCGGTTCAGATCGACGAGGATCAGATCGGCAGGCTGCGCCTCGGAGAGCGTGCGAGCCGGAAGATGCAGCAGACGGCGCGGATTGTCGCTCATCAGCCGGACAATATCCTGTAAGGAAAGCAGACCAGTGTGATAGAACGCAGTCAGCGTTGCGGCGAGCGAGGTTTCCAGTCCGACAACGCCGTTCGGGGCTTTTTCAAAGTCCGCCTTTTCGGCTGCGGTATGCGGCGCGTGGTCGGTGATGATGCAGTCGATCGTGCCGTCGAGGATGCCCTCTTTGATCGCCGCGACATCATCGGGTGTGCGCAGCGGCGGATTCATCCGGTAATCGGCATCGCGCTTCATGAGCAGCTCATCGGTCAGCAGAAAGTAATGCGGCGCGGTCTCGCAGGAGACATTGCCGCCTGCCGCCTTTGCTTTCCGGACGGCATCCGTGCTGCCGCGCGTCGAGACATGGCAGATGTGGAGCTGTGCGCCGGTTTCGAGTGCCATTTGCAGATCGCGCTCCGTGATCGAATCCTCGGAGAGCCGGTCCATGCCCTTGACGCCGAGCGCCTCGGAGACAGCGCCTTTATTGATAATGCCGCCGTTGATGATTGCGAGATCCTCGCAGTGCGACACAACGGGGAGACCGGCTTCCTTTGCCTTTGCAAGTGCCGCTTTCATCATTTCTGCGGTCGGGACAGGTCTGCCGTCGTCGGAGAGCGCCGTGACGCCTGCCGCTTTGAGTGCTTCATAATCGGCGAGCTGCTCGCCCTTCAGCCCGACGGTCAGCGTGCCGGTCTGGTGGACATCAACGCCGGTTGTCTTTGCACGAGAGAGAAATTCACGCACCTGCTCCGGATTGTCCATCGGCGGCGTGGTGTTCGGCATACAGAGTACGCCCGTGACACCGCCTGCAAGCGCTGCCGCCGTTCCGGTATAGACGTCCTCTTTGTGCGTCTGACCGGGATCGCGGAAGTGGACATGCATATCAAACAGTCCCGGCAGTGCGGCGAGTCCCGTGCCGTCGATGACGCGGTCCGTCTCGGCTTCGATATGCGCCCCGATTTCGGCGATCCTGCCGTCTTTCAGGAGCATATCGCAAACTGCGTCCCGCAGGCTGTCAGCCGCGCGGACATTGCGGATGAGTATGGTTTCCAAAGGATCCAGCCTCCTTCTTTGAAGATAAAAAAGATATATATGATACGATCAGATGCCGTTGCATTCGATCTCATTTGCGCCGTTGATTTCAATATGGATGCGGTGTCCGGCGAAATAATCCGGATCACAGCACAGCTCGATAGATGCCCCGCAGACTTCCGTGCTCTCTTTGAACTCAAAGTCCAGCGCCATCGGATAAAGGCTCGCCATGAAGCATTCAGGCGACACATCGACCGAAACCATTTTGCCGTCCTCGAGCTCGACCTCGGTATCGTCCTCGTTTTCAACCAGCTCATAGAGCCAGTCCTCCGCAAGCTCATGGAGATATGCGGCAGATTGCTTCACTGCTGCTTCGTTCTCCTCGATGAAAGCGAGCTTCGCGTTCAGCGCAGGCAGTGCCGTGGCAAGTGTTTCTTCGGTCTTGCCGAGCTTTTCCGCAAAGGAAACAGAGATTTTATGTGCAAGCCGTTCTCCCCAGAGCGTGCGCTCCGTCACGAAATCTTCATAGCGGTTGTCGCCGCGCTGGAAATCTGTAATTGTCAGCATATTTTTCTCCTTCGTCCATTCTTTCGGTACGGTTTCATATTTTCTCGCAAAATGCGATAATATCATCTTTTCGCGGTGTGACCTGCGGCTTGTATTCGATGCCGGTGAGTCCCAGTCCGCCGCAGCATGCGATTTCGAGATGCCCGTAGAAATGTTCGATCGTTCGGATGATCTGCTCGCATTCGTGCATCCCGGGACCTGTGCGCAGCGCGATCACATAGCCGCGTTTGCCGCTTTTGATTTTTGCATGCGGCGTATGCGTATTGCACCACGGCGTGCAGCGGTCAATGAACGCCTTGAAATGTCCGGGAATATCCGCCCAGTAGGACGGCGCGGCGCAGAGGATCACATCTGCTGCATCCATTTCGCGCAGGATCATGGGGATATCATCCTGCTGCACGCATTCTGCGGTTTCATGACAGCGGCGGCAGCCTTTGCAGAAGCTGAACCGGTAGTCGTCGATGCAGATCGTTTTCGTCTGATACTGCACGGAAAGCTGTTCCGCCGCGATCCGGACGATCTCTGCGGTCGCGCCGTTTCGTACAGGGCTGCAATTGATCACGAGTGCATTCACGGGCAGATCCCTCCTGATATGCATTTACATCCGGTCGATTTCGATGAGCTTGCGCATGGTCTTTTCCGGTATGGGCGACGGTGGATCAAACTGCTGATAAACCCATGCAAGATCCGAGACAGCGCCCGCCATATCATGCTGTTTTGCTTTCAGAAAGCCGCGCACCCAATATGCGCCGAACGGCAGCGCATGCTTTTCCTGTGCTTCACGGATTTCTTCCGTCAGCGCAAGGATCATATCTTCTTCTGTGCGCATGCGACCGAACCAGTCGAGCATATATGGCATGTTGTTTCTGACTGCGTCTTCAATCTGTTTCCGGTTTTCCGGTGTATCCGCGCCGTATGCATTGACGAAGTACTTGCTCCGGAATGCCCGATGCTCCTCATAGGTATGAAGCGACGGCGCCATAAAATGATAATGGATATAGGGGAACACATCGCCGCGGAGATCTCTCTTTACGGCTTTTTCTGTTCTGTGATATACGAGCTTTCCGGTCACATTGAACGGCTTTGGATTGACGCCGAGCATGCAGCTTTCCCACGGGAGAAAATCAAAATTCAATCCCCAGAAAACCGGATAGGACGTACCTTTCAGCGGATACAGCTCAATCACTTTTCTGCAATGATTTTCCCACGGCGTTACCCAGCAATGTCCCTTCGGACACTGCGTCACATCCAGATGCTCACGCAGCACTTCGCAAACGATGCCGTCCAGATCCGGTATGAGCCGAAGCGAATCTTCCGTCACAGCCTGATCCCCCGTGTCTTAAAACATTCTGCGGATTCCGGCGATTTTGCGCGCGATCCGTTTCCGCTTATTGCGCTTGCGGTGTGTCAGCAGGCGCAGCGTTCCGGCGACCAGCGCAAAGAGCCAGATATGGTCAATGCCTCTGGATGCCAGCACTCTTGCGCCCTCCTGAAGCGGGATCGCATCGCTCGGCTTTTCAGCGCCGACGGCATCCTGTGTTCCGCATCCGGCATGGAAATACGCTTTGCCGGATTTACTCTTCCACTTCCATTCCCTCGTCATGCGGCAATTCCTCCGTTTCTCCGAGGATGATTCGTTTGCGCTGCTCGAATTCCTCCTCTGTCAGGATGCCGAGCATGCGCTGCTTTTCCAGTGCGTGAAACAATTTGACTGTATCCGGTGCATGCAGATTCGGGACAGGCTTCCCGAAGGCATCCGCCGGCGGCTTTGCGATCAGAAAATGGATTTTCTTGCCCATTTCCGTGAACATATTTTCATGCTCAGTGCGGATATTGTCAGCAGGCTCATCCGCATGCAGATCGAAGTTCTTTGTCAGGATTTCCCAGCCGGATTCCTCGAAATATTCGATCGACTCGGTAAAGAGATCATAGTCATCGGTTTTGAAGTGCAGCTCACCGCGCAGGATTGCCGCATACTGCCGGAGCTGACGCGGATGTGTCAGGCGGCGTTTTTTGTGTCCCTCTTTCGGCCACGGATTGCAGAAGTTGATGTAGATGCGGTCCACGCCGTCCTCGGGCGTGACGACCTCGGAGATGCGCTCGATATTCAGGATAGAGAGCAGGATATTCTCAGGCTCTCTGCCTGCTTCCGCGAATGCCTGCTCCGTTTTGCGCTTTGCGACGCCGAGCATTTCGGATTTGATATCCAGCGCGAGATAGTTATTCTCAGGGTGCAGCAATGCCGCCTGTGAAACCCAGCCGCCCTTGCCGCAGCCCAGCTCGATGTAAAAGGGCTGCTCGGGCTTTGCGAACTGACTGCGCCACTTTCCGGCGAGCGCGAATGCATTGTCCATGCAGAACGGTGAAGCGGCAAGCTCCGGTCTTGCCCATTTTTTGAATCGGATTCTCATAGCTGATCGTTTCCTTATCCGTAAATCTGTAGTACCTTTTATTATAGCATATTATTGCAAAAAGTGCAATGGGCGAATGGCGAAAAAGATTGAGGACGAACACATGGGGGCAAAATTGGAGACCGGCACTGCCGGCTTATAGCATATTAAGCCGGATTATTCAACCCTCGCCGCGAAATTGCGATGTTTTCGGGCGATTTCAGCAGTCAACATACGGCATGATCGGTGCGGTCAGAGCCTTATCCACCAACGTGAATCAGATAGCCCGACAAGCCAATAAAACAGGACGAGTTTACGATGATGATATAACTACTATGAAAGAGAGTGTGAATGCGATTTGGCAGTTACTAAGCTGCATTCGATCAGCGACTCAGTGTGCGGAAGCCTTGAATACATCGTGGACGGGAATAAGACCAGAGGTCATTCGCTTGTCGAGTCTTTTATGTGCGAGGCAGAACCTGTCCGAGCAGCAGAACAATTCAGAGCCGTACGACAGCTTTTCGGAAGTAGCCGAATTTTGAACTTTACCCGTCAGGGCATATTCCCACCGTGGAAAAGCTAAAAAAGAACATTACGGCGCTCCGTGAGAAATTGTCGGCAATGAACACCGAGTATAATCAGGCGGATAAGAAGTCCCGTGAGTTGTCCGAAGCGGCGATAATAATAGAGGAGTATCTCCGACATGAGCAGAGCCGAGGACAACAGCAGAAGCGTAAGCGGAATGATAGGCAGATTGCACCGAGGATTCTTGTGATATTGCTGCGCCGTCCGCAGGCGAAGGGAAAATTATTCTAAATGCGTCCGATTATTTGCAAGCTGAACCCATCTACAAAAATTGCAGCACCCTCGATAACCGAGAGTGCTGCATACAAAACTTATTCTATTAGAATGTCAGGATGTTCGCTCCCTTTTTCGCTTTGAATAAAGGATAAGACCAATAGGCATCGTGGGCATTACGAATAGCAGAAGTGCTTTGCAAAGTGTACCAGATATGCCGGTTGGCAAAATGCCGCTTCTGGTATTCGTAACAAGCAGTTCAGTTGTTGCTGAGAAAGTAAAAGTAATTGAATCAGTATTCAGCGCATCTGCGTGATTCAGCTGCATACTGGCTGTGTAATCTTCCGCTGCTTCGGTTATAGTAACTTCGCATTCCAGCGGCAGAATAAAAACAGCTGTGTCGCCATGGGCAAGGTGGAATGTATCGCCGGAGCGGATTCCTTCCTGTGTCACCTCATTCAGTGTCCACATGAAATATTCATCGGCTGCATTTTCAACCGTCAGGGTGAACGCAAAGTCCTTTGTTTTGTCGCCAAAAACTCCTTCCACCTTTTTCATAACAATGAGATTGGCAGTCTGTGCATCCTTACGGGTGTTGCCGGCTTTGATCCTGATGATCACTCTGCCGTCCTGAGATGTGTCGCTGCTGAGGAAAACACCTATCGGTGCATTTACCAGTTCCACTTCTCCAAGCTCCGAAATGTTAAATTCGATTGCGTCAACAAACCGTTCATATCCGTTTGGCGAACGTTTTTCTCTCAGGAAGTATCTGCCCGACGGCAATGTTTCATCAATTTTCGGGATCACTCCGTCTGCCCCTGAAACAAGAGCTTCATAGCCGCTGATCGGATAATAGTTTTGCAGATAGCTTCCGTCAGGCTGCTTCGTTCCTCTGTAAAGATCAAATTCAGCCCGTGCGAGAGGCTCATTTGAGCCTGCTGCATACTTGATCATGTTGAGCGACAGTTTCTTGTTATAGATGATGATATCGCCGATCAGGTCGTCCGAACTGATATCCTTATGATTCACCCAGCCGTCATTTTCGGGATTGCGTATCTTTACACGATCCCGTCCTTCAACTTCTTCGATATAGAATCTGATCGGGGTGTCAGTTCCTACCCATGTCAAAGGTGCGCCGGTCTGAGTAAGTGTATAGATGTTGTTTTCGCCTTTTTCGTAGTCATAAAGAACAGCGATAAGTCCGTTCTCATCTGATGTGAATTCGCCGAAATCAACCGTATCGCCGTTCAGTTTCAGGGTAAATGTTCCGTCCGGCAGAGCTGTTTTGAAATCTCTGTCAGCAGCCGTTCCGTTCCATTCACTCAGTCGGATGCGGACGCCCTTTGAAACAGGCGTGTTTGTGACAGTATCCGTTCGGATATTCTGTAAAGCTGCGCCGACAACAGAGGATTTAACTGTACCCTCATTGTAGCTGACAGAATAATCCTTGTCAGTCTTCTGATCGCTGCCGTTTTTCCAAACGCCAATCGTTACAGTATCTGTAGTGCCTTCTAAAACCGGAATAACTGTTCCGGAGTAGCTTGTGACATTTCCGTCTGCATCAACGACCGGATTACTGACGGGCTTCACCTCACGGACAACGTAATCTGAAAGGCTGCCGGACGATGCGGGCAGGAACCATTTCACAGAGGTATCGGGTGCTTTCAGTTGTTTGAGCGTGCCGTTCACAAGCGTTTCAACGCTGCCGTTTTTCTTGTAAAGCGCAAAATATGCAGGCTCATGTGAATCAGCCGAATACCTGTCTGCCCATACCTTATCAGCGGAAATACCAAAACCCCGCTGATTTTTTACGAACATGGCAGGATTTGAGTTTGCTCTGACAATACCGGTGTTTTCCGGATCATTCGCATTTACGAGATATGATCCGCCGTCTCTTTCAAATCCGATCAGGTCATATCCCAGCGGCAGTTCAGAGAACTTTTCCTCAACCTTGAATTTTGTGCCGATCGGCAGATCAATGACCTTAACCTTATACCACGCAGGTATCATGGAGATAGAGCCGTTCGGCGAGGTAAAGAATGTGATGTCTTCAAGCTGCGCCTGCGTCAGCACCTCATCGCTGGAATATCCTGTTTCAACAAATCCTGAAGCTGCAGACCAGCTGCAATACTTGCCGGAAGGTGAGATCACACGATACCGGTGCATATTTGCATATGCAAGATTTGCCAGATCGGCAGACTCTGCACCGAGATACAACCGAAAATCAAAGGTAGTCAGATCATTATGGAGTTCCTGATTGTTTTCATCATAGAGCTTTTTGGTAAATGAAAGATCACGAATCGCATTGTTATTTACATGGTTATCGTATGTTACCGCAGGGCGGTCGATCACACGGGCTGCTCCGCAGTTATAGTCTTTCCGGTCATTTCCGGCAGCTCTGCCCGTGACAGGATCGCCGTTCACCTTCACAACGTCATACACGTTCTCGTCCAGTCCGCATTCGACGATATAGTAATCAACGATATTTTCCGGAAAATCAATGAAAACGCTTTCGCCGGCACTCAGGAAAAATACATTCGGATATGCTGTACTGCCGCCGGGCGGTGTGTAGCTTGGCTTATAGCTGACCGGTTCCTGCGAATTGTCATAGTAGACTCCGACATAATCAGTCGCACTGCTTTCCGGCTTCAGGGGTGTGTATCCGTCGCTGGACGGCAGTTTGTAAAAGATCTGGAACGGATATTCAACAAGTTCATAGTCCAGATCAAGGTTCGAGTTGTCTGTTGAGACTTCTTTGCTCAGCCGCACCTGACCGGGCTTTACAGCAGCAAGGTTGAATTTCATGTGCAGATTGGATGCACCTGCACCTCGCTCCATGTAAAAGATTTTCATTTTGTGATTGGAGTAATCCTTAAAGATATTCTCCTGCACACCGTTTTTGTCATATCCGAAATACTGGTCAAGATAAGCCTGAACCTGCGCATTGGTTGCGTCGGGATACTTTGCACGGTAAGATTCTTCAAACAGTGCTTTCAGGTTCGTAGTTTTTATAGTCACATGATTGTTATTGTTTCTGCCGCGCAGCAGGACTTCGCCTGTCTTGAAGTTGACAGAGCCGCTCAGGGCATTGTGGATACCGCCCAGGTCGATCACAAGGACATCATCAATGTACAGCCAGAAATCATCATCGCCTGTGAACTCAAAAATCATATCGTGTCCCCAGGTATCCTGACCGCTGACCGTCTGTGTGAAGCCTGCTTCCAGCTCCATACCGAAGAAATAATCGACATTTCCGTTTTCTCCATTCAAAGAATTCTGTTGGTAGGGAATGGAGTACAGTGGTTTACTGCGCCTCGGGTCATCGTATGGAAGAGAAAAGCCGAGTGCATCGGTTAGGTTCTGAATCTCTGAAATTCTGCTCGGATCAATATCGTTATAGGGAAGAAACTGTCCATGCTGTCGGGTTTCTCCGTTTCCTGCTTCCACTGTAGCGACCTGATCGTAAACTCTGAAGGTATGTGTTACCGGATCAAGGTACGCAAAGTTGTTTGTGCAGTCGTATTCAAAATAACCTGATTCATTGTAGGTGTTTTTCAGGAAGAGGTTGTTTACCTCATAGGCACCGGAGAACAGGCTTGAAAGACTAATGGGATTTTCTGCTGTACTGCTGCTGTTTCCCTTCTCAGTCACACGCGGATAGCCGGTATTCGGATCAAGCCACGGTTCCAGTATGCCGGGTACGGGATTCGGACCGGCGGTAAAGGAATCCTCTGTGATCACATCATACTGATCCTGACTGCGTGTCTTGTTATTGATCAGCTTACCGTTGCCGTAGTCTATCATCCTCATTGTTATGCCGTAGTCATTGTTGTTGATCGTGTCAACGGTCGTCAGCTCACTGACCGGCGGCTTGATTACAGCAAAATAGAAGTCATCTGCTTTGGATTTCGGCGCAGATACGATATGATCTCCATCGACCTTCAGTCCTGCATACTGATAGTAGGTTTTGTCCCATGCAAGAATCGTCGAATAGTACTTATCGTTCTTTCTTCCGTTCAGGTTGATTCCGATCGGATCCGGAGAAATGATCTGCCCGTCCACGATCTGGGGAGCAAGATAATTTCCGGAATAGGTATTTTGCAGCTCATAATAATAGTTCGGTGATCCATCGGCATTCTTATATTCCGTGAACTCCCAGAACACCGTGCCGATCTTCAGCCCGTGCCACTCAAGATTCTCGCCGATCTCATAAGCAGGGATCAGATTTCCTTCGTAATCAACGATGTAGTACTTATATGCTTTGTCTGCATTGTCCCATACACGGGTGTATACGACGACCTGCTGGCCTTCCTGAATTTCGCTGACGCTGATCTTCTTTGCAATATTTGTAACAAAGTCGTCGTCCTTGATGACGGATAACTGCGCAAGGCTCAGCCATTCATTGGCTCCGTTTCCGGCGGTGTAGCCTTGAAAACCGTTCGCTATTTGCTTGCTCTTTAAGTTAACAGCCATACCGGCACTGTTCTTGATCTGGATCATTCCGGAATAATTGCCGGTGCCCTGCACAACAGTAAGCTCACAGTCATCATCAGGCGTATCAGTAAGTGTCAGGGTAGCTGGGTTGTTCCTGCCGCTGATTCTGAGATATTTATAGCTGCCGTCAATTTTGGTCATGACATAGTATTTGCTGCCGCCGATATTCTCAAATGTCCAGAGTGTCAGGTCGGTATCCGGTGTCTGGTAGATGTTCGTACCGTTGACAAACGGGTTATTCCGGATCGTTGCCTCAACTGCTTTACGTCTGTTAGAATTACCCGGGTAATCATCTGCCATGAGCGCAGCTGGCTTATCGAGCTTTGTCATGATGAGTGCAAAGGTTTTTCCGTCAAGATCGGTCGGATCGTCCGCTGTTACGATCTCATAGACCGAAAAGGCGGTCGCTTCAAAGCTGATCGTGCTGTCCGTGACGGAAAAATCCGTGATGCGTTCACGGGTGCCGTCGTCCGCAATATGCCAGAGCTCTATATAAGCGGAATCCGATATCACAGGATCGCAGATCTCAACACGGATCGGATGCTCCTCACCGGGCTGATATTCCTGTTCTCCGCTGGTGATCGTGATGTCATAGGCGGAAACGCCCTCATGAAATTCGGAAACGTCAACAGCTTCTGCGGCTGCGCCCTCCGGCATCATACCGTTCAGCGTGATGACCTGCTCTGCCTCTTCGCCGTTTGGATAAAGCGAAATGCTCTGTTCTGTCAGTACTTCCTCCGGTTCTGGCAGTACTTCCTCCGGTTCTGGCAGTACTTCCTCCGGTTCTGTCAGTACTTCTGTCTGTTCTGTCTGCGTGGTTTCGCTGGCTTCAGTTACGGTTTCCGAGGCAAAAGTCGTTGTTTCGGCAGCGGTATCCGTTTCAGTTTCCGCACCAAAGGCAGAAAAACAAGTCGTTACTGATGAAAGCATCATTGTGAAAGCACAGGCAATGCTTGCTATTTTCTTCTTTATTTTACCCATTCTTCTCATCCTCCTCATTCTGATTTCTCTTGAAAAGGAATGCGAAGATCGCTGTCATTGCTGCGATCAGCATGACGAGCCGGGTCGCATGAGCCGGAAAACTGTCTCCGGTCAGAATACTATTTATAATACTTGTATTGCGTTCCGTTGTCGTCACAGCAGTTGTGACTGTCGTGACAGCAGTCGTTGTGCGTGCAGTTGTCGTGATCGTTGCTGCGGTCGTGGCCTTCGTAACAGAAAGACCTGTATCCCGGAAAGCAATCTTCTCTGCTTTGCTTTCCGCGCCTGTCTTGTAAGCGATGATCGTATAGCGCAGGCGATCATTCTCGCTGTTTTCCGCGTACACGGTGATATTGTATCTGCTGCTGTCGTATTGTATATCGGTATCGCTTCCGGCAACCTCATATATGGTGTAATGATAGGTTCCGGGTTCTGTGAGATCTATTTCAAAAGCGCCGGTGCTGTCCTCATTGATCGTCAGGATGTCACTGACGGGCTCCGGCGTGCTGTCATTTTCTGATTCAATTTTTAATTCATAGGTATGCGTATTGTTTCCGTAAACTGCAAGACAGTCCACGGGGATATTCACTCTGATTGTCTCGTAAGCAAATGCAGTTTGTGTTCCGGATAATAGCACAAAAAGGGAGAGTAAGCATACAAAAGCCGGAATCAATATCTTTATGAGCTTCATACGCTTACCTCCCTTCTTATTTTTCGCTGTCTCTGATATAGCAGAACACGACCACTCTTGTTACCGAATTTGCATCGGTACAGGTGGAAAGGGCAAGGATACGGCTGTCTGTCTCATTTGTCAGCACAGCGGCGTTATCACGGATAAACTGCCGTATCTGCTCCTGCTTCATATCAAAAACGATTTTTTCTTTTGCACTCACCTTCATAGAGGCGAAGCACTCAAGTTCATATATTTCCTCAGCATTTCGCCCGACCATGAGTGTTCCTGCTGAGTGCTGCTTCAGATATTGTTCACTCAGGAAGTCATCAAGGGCGCCGAACATTTTTCCGTAGTCCAT
Source organism: Clostridia bacterium (assembly GCA_021152595.1). Taxonomy (GTDB): domain Bacteria; phylum Bacillota; class Clostridia; order Oscillospirales; family Ruminococcaceae; genus Firm-04. The sequence goes on along the minus strand of JAGKVC010000021.1, from coordinate 6,410 downwards.
ATGATGACCGTAAATGACAGAGTATTCGTCCGAAAAATCAGGTGAAGACCTGCTGTCAAGGAAAATACTGCCTGTCAGACTGTAGTTTCCGAACGGATCTGTATTCAGGTAAGCATTGTTATCCTTTCCCTGCATGACAGGATAATCAATATCTGTTCCGTCTATGGTGATCCAGCCTGCCATATCGTCGGTGATCGGTGAATCCGCTTCGGCGGCAGGCTGCTTCGGATCGGGCTTGAATCTGAGAACACTTTTATCAAGTGTATGCGTGAACATATAATAGTTGTCATACACCTGCCAGAGTCCGATCAGCATGATAAACCCGAATACAGCAATCAGCAGCCAGCCGTAGAGCTCGTTCAGCCGTTTCCAGAATTTCAGCAATGCTTACTCTTCCTCATCCTCAGACTTCTTCTTTTTCATATAGATCATTCCGCCTGTAACGCCGATCGCACCGAGTACTACAACACCCAGAGAACCTGCAACAGTCGTCAGGATACCTGTGGGGATCGTTCCGGAGCGGTCGTTGGTAAATGCTGCGACAGTATCGCCACTGATGTATGTATCAGCAATCTGGTGGTTGCTGTACGAAATATCGCTGCCCATGACCGGTTCTTCCTCTGTGCCTGTATTGGTCTTATCCTGTGTCTTGGTATCGCCCGTCACAGTCGCACTGTCAGAATAATCCTCTGGATCTTCCGTGATCGTGTACGAAGTACCCTCTGCCAGACCTCTGATTGCGATGCTCTGTCCGTGCTGGAGATAAAAGACCTGTGTTACAGTGCCGTCATTGCCAACAGTCAGGGCTGCGGGCTGTGTTACGTTAGATGTAATGCAGGTTGTGGCACTGTTCGGATTAGCGGAGATCGTGGTATCAGCATTTCCGTCAGTGGTATTTGCATTGTTGTCATCAGCGTAAGAAACATCATAAACTGTCCCTGCTACAGCACCCGAAATCTCAACAGTAAACGCAAAATACTTATCCTTAGAACCTTGGTTGCCCGTTACGGTCTTGCTGAAAGAAAGGTCATACGAGGTATAAGCGTTTGTATAGCTTGAGCTTTTATTCGTTGTAGATGCTGCTGTTGCGGAAGGAGCATCACTATGTTTTCCTTCATACAGCACATAACCGGCAATAAAGAGCTGCTTTCCGTTTGGTGCAGTATATCCCGAGTTATCGGCAAGTTTCGCATAATAATCTGCATAGTCTTCAACATAGACATCGAGTGTTCTGTATGTATTCTGTCCTGATGCAGGTACTCCTGTATCATTTGTAACGCCCTGATTGCTGCCCGTTTCGGTAATCAGATAGCGGTATACGCCCGGCTCTGTGAACTGAACTGCGCTGAAATCAAGCGTTAAGGTCTTTTTCGCATACTTTTCATTTCCGACAGTCACATCCTGCCACACAACCGCTGTGTCGGCACCAGTTGCCCCCTCTGTTACTGTAGTATTAGTATCACTCTGAACAAAGGAAACTACACCAGCCGTTGCCGAGCCGGTATTTGCAGCATCATTCGCCTTGAAATCAAGTGCTCCGCTGGCCTGTGCGGTAACACCGTTGATAACAGCAAGATTTGAACCGGAAGCCGGAGTAATTACAGCTTTTTCGGCTGCATTGCTGTCATATGGCGCAATCGAGAAGTCGAAGCTTGCGTTCGGAACATTGGCATTCACATCCATAACAAGATATTTGTCGATCATTGTTACATTATTGCTTACCGGATTTGTTCCGTCTGTAGCATCTGTCAGACCGGGGGTGTAGGTCGTTCCGGCAGCACTTGCGCTCATAGGCACAGCAGCAAGAGATGCAATAACGGCTGCGGAAGCAATAATCGCTCCAAATCGTCTATACTTTTTCATAATAATCCTCCTAACAATGAAATATGTTAATAAGGCTCGTGGATATAACACGGGTTAAATACCGCGCATTCGCATCGTGAACACAACGGCTCCTTCAACATCTTCCAGCGGTATTCCGCCGTAGGTTCTGCTGTCGGAAAGGTCGCTGCGAAAATCATTCAGAACAAACACGCAGTTTTCGGGTACTTGATAAGGGTAGCTGATTGCTGAGCCCTCCGGTGATGTGGGATAGACCGCATTTTCGGAGATGCCATAGTCATTTACAGAAATAAAATCGTTGAAAATGCTGACTTTATCACTGCCGAATGCGATAACACGTCCGAATTTCACTTCGCCGTCATGGCGGTAAACAATCATTGTTCCCTGTTTCAGCTCTGCCAGACGATAAGTAAGACAGAATTCTCCGTCCCTGATCGTCGGGTACGCACAGTTTGTGTGACAGATGTGTATCCCTGCAATGAACCTGAACACAACTGTCAGAACAATTAGTGTTACGAATACCTTGATAAATAAAGATATTGCGTAGCTTTTCGCAGTTCGTTTTTTCTTTGGCTTCATTTGAGAGCCTGAAGCCTTTTTGTCCTTCTCAGGTTCTGCTTTCGGGGCTGTGGTTTCGGTTTTATCCGTATCCATCATCCTCCTCCCTTTCGCTGAGAACCTTTCTAAAAGGAGACGCACGTCCGGATGCTGACGTATTCCGAGAAATATGACAGCTGCCGGAGAACTTGTCAGGCATTGCCGGACGCATTTTTGAAAGCATAATATTGCCAATTTCCTGTCTGGTTATTATCAGCATACTCTATATTGCCCTCCTCTCATTTGTTAAGTAATAATCTTAAAATGATAGAGATGAAACCTGATAATATATACTCTTTTTTATTATACCACGAAACACCTCAATTTGCAAGATGAATTTTCCGAAATCACTCAATTATTTTTCAGCATATAGTAATTGTATTATAGAAATAATTTCGCCGGCAAACTTGTTGCTTGCCAGCGCATTTTCTTACGATATATTCATCTGTCTTATTCTGATCTGGACAACGAATGGTCAACTGGGTTACAACAAATTGCACCGGATCACGCTGGACATATTTGCTGTGATGTGCTGTATTGTGCGATTCTGCGCGATTTTCTCTGAGATATGCAACGTGTATGCGCTGCGCGCATGATTTTGATAAATCAACAGTAACGCCGCCTCTGATTACCGGGTATTGCGCATTCTCTGCCAATCACGCGCAATAGCAGCATGATTTTCTGACAGCCATAGAAAATCGCAGCCGTACTCCCGAAGGAATACGGCTGCCTGATACAAAATCAGCTTTCGCTCTGCGGCTTTTCCTCACCCTGCGGACGGTGCGGATTATGTCCGCGGTGATTCGGATTGCGGCGGTTGTTATTGTTATTCGGTCTGCGGAAGCGGTTGTTCCGTTCGCCCTGCTTCTGCGGATTCTGCCGCTGCTGCGGATGCTCCGCGGCACGTTCAGGATGCTCGACAACGGCGCGATGCTCGGTGAAGTCCATATCTCCGAGCGGTGCTGCACTGCGGTGAACCGGCTTCTGCGGAACGGCAGCGGTTTTCTGCTGACGGTTCTCGCCGAATTCCGGATGCAGAACGGGTGCAGCGGTGCGCGGAGCAGCTTTCTCCTGCTGCGGCTTTTCCGGCTGCTTCTCCGGTGCAGGACGCTCCTGCGTCTGCGGCTTTTCGGCAGCGGCTCTGGGCTGCTGCTGTCTGGGCGGCTTCTGCGGATGCGGCTTTTCCTGTCTGGGCTTTTCGGGCTTCTGCTGTGCATTATCCTTCTTCTGCGGCGCATCTGTCTTTTCCGGCTGATTGCGCTTGTCGCGCAGATCCTCCTTGGTCATGCGGCGGCTTGCGTCCTGCAAGCGCTCGACATTATCGCGGCTGACCGTCATCGGGACATCGGAATTTTCCGGCTTGACGCGCAGATTTCCGGTCACGAGATTTGCCTCCATGACATATGCGCGGACGGGCGGATCACCCGGCAGAATGAACGTCGAGCCGACCTTCGGCGTCAGCTTGATCAGTTCCTCATAGACGGGGCTCTCATAGCGCAGGCAGCACATCAGTCTGCCGCAGGCGCCGGAGATTTTCGTCGGATTGAGCGCGAGTCCCTGTTCCTTTGCCATTTTGATCGAGATGGGCTGGAAGTTATTGAGATAGCCCTTGCAGCAGAATTCTCTGCCGCAGATACCGAGGCCGCCGAGCAGCTTTGCCTCATCTCTGTCACCGATCTGCCGCAGCTCGATCCGGACATGGAATGCCAGCGCCAGATCCTTGACCAGTTCACGGAAATCGACACGCGATTCCGCGGTGAAATAGAAGATCAGCTTATTGCTGTCAAAGCCGCATTCGACGTCCACGAGGCGCATCGGCAGACCTCTTGCGTCGATCCGCTCCTGACAGATGCGCATTGCATCCGCCATATAGGCGCGGTTCTTTTCGAGGATCGCCATATCCTCCTCAGTTGCAAGCCGCAGAATGGGCTTGAGCGGCGCCGTGATGCTGTCATCGGCAACCGCATGGCGTCTTGCAGCGACCTCTCCGCATTCGGGACCTCTTGCGGTCTCCACGACCACATAGCTGCCCTCGGCAGGATTTAAGTCGCCCGGCGCAAAATAATACATTTTTCCGCCGCTTTTGAATTTCACTCCGATTACTTCAATCATATCTAATTCCTATCTGTATCCGGCAGCGCGAAGATGTGCCGCCGGTGAATCTATGGATCATGCCTCGCAGAGCGCCGCACAGAGCGCCGTCACGGTCAGTACCGCGCCGACATTGCTCTCCAGATCGGCAAAGGCTTCTGTGATTGCCCCGTGGCCGTGACGCATTCGCTCTCTGTGACGGGGAAGACGGCCTTTGCGGTCATACGGGAGAGCAGCGTCGGCAGCAGTGCGCCGATCGTCTCTGCCGTAAAGACAAAGCACGCATGCGCAGGCGGCTCCTCGACGGATTTGAGCAGTGCATTCTGCGCCTGTATGCTCATGCCGTCGGCATCTGGGAACAGGAAGATCCGCATATCGCCGTTATTCGGCAGGATACCGGATTCGCGCCGCACCGCACGGACAGTCTCGACGGAGAATCCCATGCGCTTGCCGGAATGCTCCGCTGTCATGACATCGGGATGTGCGTCCTCGAGGATCAGGCGGCAGTTTTTGCAGCAGCCGCAGGGTGCATGCTCCGCATCCTCGCAGAGCACGAGCATCGAGAACCATTTTGCAAGTGTTTTTTTACCGCAGCCGCGTTCGCCGTGCAGCAGCAGTGCATGCGGCAGATGATTCTGCTTCCGCATGAGCTGCAAATCGGCGCGGAGCTGCGCATTACCGGCAATGACCGGCATTTCGGGCGTGTTCACAGCTTTTCAAACCGCTCGATATTCGTCACAAAGACGGTTGCGCCGCCGACGGGAACCTCCAGCGGCATCGAAGGGATCTGACCGGTTGCCGGACCGTAGGCAGGCGTCGAGGGGACGAACTGCTTTCTGTGGTGGCATTTCTGCTGCACCACATTGATGACAGTATCAACCTCGGATTCTTCGACGCAGATCAGAAAGGTCGTATTGCCGGAGCTGAGAAAGCTGCCGGAGGATGCGAGCTTTGTTGCGCGAAATCCGTTTTTCGCAAGAGCTTTTGAGACAGCGGCGCTGTCGTCGCCGTTTACAACTGCAAAGATCAGTTTCATCTATGTATCAACCTCATTTCTGCAAAAGCGTTCTATATATGTAAGGGGATTCTGCGCAGTCTGCACAGGCTATCCCATAATCAGTATACCACAAAAACGCAAATTATGCAAGGGATATGACAAAAAAGCAGGGAGCCGCGGCGTTCAGAAAGCCGTCAGCTCCCTGCCGCGGATCCATTTGAGTGCCGCGATGATGCCGTGCAGCTCTGCCGGAAGCTCATCGCTCTGTTCGGTACAGAGTGCATCGAGCCGCAGAATTGCGGTATTCAGTTCGGTCAGCGGCTGATTCGGGACGAAGAAATGCAGCAGGCGGCTCTGTCTGCGCCATTCTTCTGTCAGTGTTCCGATTGCCGCCGCAGGCTTCTCCGCCGAGAGGACGGCTTCGCTCCGGGCAATCAGCTCCGAGCAGCTTTTCCGGACCGCCGCCGCGGAATATCCCGAGACGAGCAGATTTGCGCAGAGGATCACCGCCGCGATGCATACACGCAGATTTCTCATTCCGTTCCCCCTTTTTCGATCAGTGTGCAGATGCCGGATGCATCCGCTGTCAGCAGAAAGACCTGCTCCGGCTTCAGATGCTTCCGCTTCAGCAGATGCAGCAAGGTCTTTTCGTCCATACCGCAGGCGGCAAGTCCCTCGCGGCTGACGGCACCGTCCGCGATGATTACCTCCGGCGGATCGGATTCCGCAGGCTGCATGTGCAGATCCTTCGGCGTGAGCGGCTGAGCGGCGGCTTTCTGGCAGGCGGAGACTGTCCCGTTTGTTTCGACGACGGCAAGCTGCACATCGCGGATATCGAAGATGCCGTTGCTGCGCAGTGCCGTCATGAGATCATCGAGCGTGA
>JAGKVC010000161.1 GCA_021152595.1 Clostridia bacterium | reverse complement strand
GCTCATGGAAGGCGACCGTGAAAAGCTGCTGCATCTGGATGATACGCTGCATCGCCGCGTGATCGGTCAGGATGAGGCAGTCGAAAAGGTCAGCGAAGCGATTTTGCGCTCCCGTGCAGGCATTCAGGATCCGAACCGTCCGATCGGCTCGTTCCTGTTCCTCGGTCCGACCGGTGTCGGTAAGACGGAGCTTGCAAAAACGCTTGCAGAAGCGCTCTTTGATGACGAACGTAACCTCATCCGCATCGACATGTCCGAATATATGGAAAAATTCAGCGTCAGCCGTCTGATCGGAGCGCCTCCCGGATATGTCGGCTATGAGGAAGGCGGTCAGTTGACTGAGGCCGTCCGCAGAAAGCCTTACAGCGTTGTGCTGCTTGATGAGATCGAAAAAGCGCATCCGGATGTTTTCAATCTGCTTCTTCAGGTACTCGATGACGGCAGAATCACGGATTCGCAGGGAAGAACCGTTGATTTCAAGAATACGATTCTGATTCTGACCTCGAATCTCGGTGCTGACGCTTTGCTTGAAGGTATCCAGCCTGACGGTACGATTTCTGAGGCGGCAAAGAAGCAGACTGACGCACTGCTCCATCAGCGCTTCCGTCCGGAGTTCCTCAATCGTCTGGATGAGATCATTCTCTACAAGCCGCTTACCAAGCAGGAAATCGGCGGAATCGTCGATCTGCTGCTTGCAAATCTGCAAAAGCGCCTTGCTGAGCAGCAGATTCATGTCACGCTGACGGATGCCGCAAAGGATGCGGTCATTGAGCAGGGCTATGATCCGAATTTCGGTGCGCGTCCGCTCAAGAGACTGATTCAGCGGAAGATCGAGACGCTGCTTGCGAAAAAGCTCCTTGCTGAGCCGATTGCGCAGGGCAGTACCGTGACTGTCGATTACAGAGACGGTGCATTTACCTGTGAATAATCCCCTCCCATGCCAAGGATATTCTCTCCCGTTTATGCTTGGACAGAAGAAAACCGCTGAAGCGAACGCGATGTCCGTTTCAGCGGTTTTTTCATGATTTTATAAAACAGGTTGCCGGATCACTGCTTTATTTGTCAGCAGATTCGAGATATTTGTAACAGAGAGCTGCAAGTGCTGCACCGGCGAGCGGTCCGACGATGAAAACCCAAAGGCTTGCAATCGGATCGGAATTGCCTGCAAACAGTGCAACCAGAGCCGGTCCGAAGCTGCGCGCCGGATTGACAGAGGTACCGGTCAGACCGATGCCGAGAATGTGAACCAGAACCAGCGTGAAGCCGATTACGATGCCGCCGAAGGAGCCGTGATTTGCCTTTTTCGAGGTGACACCAAGGATCGTCAGCACGAAGATGAAGGTCAGCAGGCACTCAACCAGCAGACCTGCGACTGCACTGCCGCCGACGCCTGCAAGACCGTTGGAGCCATAGCCGCCGGTCATATCCTGCACGCCGCCGAGCGACCAGATCAGTGCGAGCACGCCGGAGCCTGCAAATGCGCCGAGGCACTGAGAGATCACGTAGCCGATGAAATCCTTGGATGTCATGCCGCCGGACATCAGAACACCGAGTGAAACAGCCGGATTGATGTGGCAGCCTGAAATGTTGCCGACACAATATGCCATGCCGACGATAGTGAGACCGAATGCAAGTGCAGTCAGGATATAGCCGCAGCCGTTTGCCGCATCACATCCAACGAGCATTGCGGTGCCGCATCCGATCAGGACAAGGGTGAATGTGCCGATGAATTCTGCGATGTACTTTTTCATGAAGTTCATCCTTTCTTTTGATTGGCAGTTGTTCTGCAATGCTGAGACTCTGCCGCAGCCGCAGCATGCCGCAGGAGCGTTTCCTGCAAATGATAATTCTATTATAACATAACAAATCGGGCTGCGTCAAGTGTATTTTTCACGCATCTGCAAATAAAACCGGTTAAAGTAAGCAAACTTTTACGATTTAACAGCGATTCTCTCGTGCATGCAGGTGTACGCAGTCTGCATCAACGGAAAGAAAATACTTTCCGCAGTGCAGGCATCGGAAAGGATGTCCTTCTATGCTGCAATCCTTTCCCATACAAGTCCGCAGCTCATCAAACGGACCGAACAGAACATCTTCATAGGTTCTGGCAATCTGCGCGACAATTTCCATATCCTCAATTTCTTCCAGCCGACATTGCTGATATGCGCAGAAAGAATCCCGCCGGAATACAAAGCACCGCGGAAATGTGAGAATCCGCGGTGCTGTATAAATATCAGTGATTGCCGAGCGTCTTGACGAGCACAGCCTTCTGTGCATGCAGACGGTTTTCTGCTTCGTCGAAGATCTCATTTGCATGTGCCTCAAAGACCTCTGCGGTGATTTCCTCGCCGCGGTGAGCAGGCAGGCAGTGCTGAACCATGCACTCTGCATGTGCAGCGCCGAGCAGTTCGTCATTGACCTGATAGCCTGCGAATGCGATCTTGCGCTGTTCTGCTTCGCCTTCCTGTCCCATGGATGCCCAGACATCGGTGAAGATCACGTCGGCATCGACAGCAGCCTCGATCGGCTTATTTGTCATCGTGAACTTGCCGGTCGGGTTTGCGAAATCGAGCACCTGCTTATCCGGCTGATATGCGTCCGGGCAGGCAACAGCAACCTTCATGCCGACCTTGAGTCCGCCGACGATCAGGGAGTTTGCCATATTGTTTCCGTCACCGATATAGCACATTTTCAGCCCTTCAAAGCTGCCTTTGTATTCGCGGATTGTCATGAGGTCGGCGAGTACCTGGCAGGGATGGCAGAAATCGGTCAGACCGTTGATGATCGGGATGCTGCCGTACTTTGCAAGATCCTCAACTTCCTGCTGTGCAAAGGTACGGATCATGATACCGTCAAGATAGCGGGAGAGCACGCGTGCAGTATCCTGTACCGGTTCGCCGCGTCCGATCTGCATATCGTTTGCAGAGAGGAAAAGCGGATAGCCGCCGAGCTGTGTCATACCGGTTTCAAAGGAGACACGGGTACGGGTGGATGCCTTCTGGAAGATCATGCCGAGCGTTTTTCCGGCAAGATGCGGATGCGGAATGTTGTGCTTCCGCTCATATTTGAGCTGATCTGCGAGATTCAGCAGATCGAGGATCTCATCCTGCGAGAGATCCAGCAGCTTGAGAAGATGCTTCATATAATCAAATCCTTTCTGTATGTCTTTATGCGAGGACCTGCCGCAGAATTGCGAGACCAGCGTCCATTTCTTCCTTTGTGATTGTGAGCGGCGGAAGCAGTCTGACCTTTTCCTTTGCGGTCAGGATCAGGAGACCTGAGTCATTTGCCGCGAGCATGACATCGTGTGCATCCTTCGATTTCAGTGTAATGCCGATCATCATGCCGATGCCGGAAAGACTTTCAATCTCCGGAATTTTAGCGAGTTCGCTGCGGAGATATGCAGCCTTCTCCTTGACGGAATCGAGAAATCCCGGAGCGGTGACCTGATCGAGGACTGCGACAGCACCTGCGCATACAACCGGATTGCCGCCGAAGGTCGAGCCGTGCGTACCGGGGGTAATGACATTTTCGCATTTTTCATTGACAAGGCAAATTCCGATCGGGAGTCCGCCGCCGATTGCCTTTGCCATTGTCGTGACATCCGCCTTGATGCCGAACTGTTCCTGAGCAAGGAATGTACCGGTACGTCCGCAGCCGGTCTGAACCTCATCAATAATGAGAATGATATCCTGCTCATCGCAGATCCTGCGGATTGCCTGCACATAATCCTTGTCAAGTGCGCAGACACCGCCTTCACCCTGAATGACCTCGATCATGATGCCGCAGACAGTGCCGTCGAGCTTGGATTTGAGATCGTCCAGATCATTCGCCTTTGCAAAGACATGACCTGTCGGGAACGGATAGAAATACTGGTGGAATACATCCTGACCGGTTGCGGCGAGTGTTTCCATGGTTCTGCCGTGGAAGCTGTTGATCAGAGAAATGATCGTGCCGCGCTCCTTGCCGTATTTGTCGGAGCTGTATTTTCTTGCGACCTTGATCGCGCATTCATTTGCCTCAGCGCCGGAGTTACCGAGGAACATCCGCGAGAAGCCCGTGACCTTTGCGAGCTTTTCAACAAGCTCAGCCTGCGGCTGGGTGTAATAATAGTTGCATGCGTGCTGGAGCTTTTTGACCTGATTGCAGACGGCATCGCACCATCCGTCATTGCACCAGCCGAGGACATTGCAGCCGATGCCGCTGCCCATGTCAATATAGGTTTTGCCGTTTTCATCGGTGCAGGTACAGTTATGTCCCTGCGCCTCGACCAGCGGAATCCGGCCAAATGCCTTCATCGTATACTGGTCAGTTGCCTGTATAGTATTCATAGTATTTATCTCCTTATTCATACGCAGCATCATGGTCTGCGAAACAAAATATCAGTAAACGCTCAGGAACTGTGTGCCGACACCTTCATTGGAGCAGATTTCGACGAGAATGGAATGCGGCACTCTGCCGTCGATAATGACAGCCTTCTTGACACCGCGTCGGATCGCTTCCACGCAGCAGTCAATCTTCGGGATCATGCCGCCGGAGATGATGCCCTGACGCTTGAGGTTCTGCACTTCGCTGATATTGACCGAAGGAATCAGCGTAGACGGATCATCCTTATCGCGGAGCAGACCTGCAATATCGGTCATGAGGATGAGATTCTCCGCGCCGAGCGCTGCTGCAATCGAAGCCGCAGCAGTATCCGCATTGACATTGTAAACCTGACCGTCCGGACCGCATGCGACGGTCGCAATCACCGGAACATAGCCGTGATCAAGTGCCATCAGGATCGGTTTTGTATTGACAGCAGTAATTTCACCGACAAGTCCGAGATCCGGCTTGGAATCCTTCTTGCGAGCCTGAAGCAGTGCGCCGTCAATACCGGAGAGACCGATCGCCTGACCGGAATGTCTTGTCAGATGCGCAACCAGCTCCTTGTTGACTTTTCCGGCGAGTACCATGCGAACAACATCCGCAGTCTCAGCATCGGTATATCGCAGACCGCCGATGAATTTGCTCTCGATATTCAGACGCTTGAGCATATCGCTGATCTCCGGACCGCCGCCGTGGACCAGTACCACGCGGATGCCGACCAGAGAAAGCAGGACGATATCGCTCATGACGGCTTCCTTCAGCGCTTCATTGGTCATGGCGTTGCCGCCGTATTTGACAACGATAATTTTCTGATTATAGCGCTGGATATAGGGGAGCGCGTCAATCAGAACCTGCGAGCGGATCTGTGTGGAAATGCTTTCAGGGATCTCCATTTTTTGAATCATAGTGATTGAAACTCCTTTCCGCAAAGCGGATTCTTCATATTAGCTGCGATAATCGCCGTTGATCTGAACATAGTCGTATGTGAGATCACAGCCCCATGCGACTGCCGCCGCATCGCCGTCATTCATGGAGATCAGAACCTGAACCTCGTCTTCAAGCAGGATTTCCTTTGCCTGCTCCTCAGAGAACGGGACGCCGCAGCCGTTTTCGGCAACCGTAATGCGTCCTTTTTCCGACGCAAGATCGACATGTACCTTATTTACATCGTATTCGCAGTTTGAATAGCCCATTGCGCAGGCGATTCTGCCCCAGTTTGCATCCGCGCCGAACATTGCCGCCTTGAAGAGACTCGACTCAATGACGCTCTTTGCAATGGTTTCGGCAGTCTGCTCACTCGGTGCTTCGCTGACTACGCATTCAATCAGCTTTGTTGCGCCTTCGCCGTCTGCTGCACACATTCTGGCAAGGTTGAGCATGACAGCGTAGAGTGCGCCGCGGAATGCAGCATAATCGGTGCTTTCATCCTTGATTTCGCTGTTTCCAGCCATGCCGTTCGACATGACACAGACCATATCATTCGTGGACTGATCGCCGTCTACGGATACGCGGTTCAGCGTAACGCGGACAACATCCGAGAGCGCCTGCTGGAGCATTGCAGAAGAAATTGCACAGTCAGTCGTCAGGAAGGTTAGAGTAGTTGCCATGTTCGGATGGATCATGCCGCTGCCCTTGAGCATACCGCCGAGTGTGCAGGTCTTTTTGCCCAGACGGAATTTCACAGCGATCTGCTTCTCGCGGGTATCAGTTGTCATGATTGCGTGGACAGCTTCCTCATTGCCCTCATAGGTGAGCCCTTCAACGAGCTGCGGAATTGCCGCCTTGATCGGCTCAATCGGGAGAATCTGTCCGATAACACCGGTCGATGCTACAACGATATCCTCTGCATCCAGTCCGAGTGCATCTGCTGCGAGCTCACACATTCTGGTTGCTTTTTGAACGCCGTCCGCGTTGCAGGTGTTCGCATTGACAGAATTGACGATCACAGCCTGCGCCTTGCCGTTTTTCAGATGCTCTTTGGTGACAAGGATCGGAGCGCCCTTGACTTTATTGGATGTATAGACAGCCGCCGTATTGCAGGGGCAGTCCGCAAGAATCATTGCGAGATCGTTTTTCTTCGGCTTGTTTTCCTCCTCCGGCAGTGCATTGTTTGCAGCCAGATTCTGTTCAGTAGCCGTATCCTCCGGCAGCGCGTTATGCTTCAGGCCGCAGCAGACACCGTTTGCCTTGAAGCCCTGTGCAGCGCAGACACCGCCGTCAGTAAATGTATATCCGGGAAATGTTTGCAATTTCATTGTGATTGACTCCTTTATTCCAGTCCGGTTTCTTCCGGAGCGCCGGTCATAATATTGAAGCACTGGAGCGCTGCGCCGGAAGCGCCCTTGCCGAGATTATCAAGTCTTGCGGCAAGCAGGATCTGCTCGTCATTGCCGCAGACGAATACTTCCAGCAGATTTGTTCCTGCCAGTGTGTTTGCAGGCAGGAAGCCGTTTTCGAGGACATCCTCACCCTGAAGCGCACGCACCTTGACAAATCTCTGACCTGCATAATGCTTTTCAAACATTGCATGGACTTCTTCCAGTGTCGGATTTCCGTTCAGCAGACGTCTGTGCAGCGGAACGGAAACGACCATACCGGCAAAATAATCGCAGACAAGCGGATTGAACATCGGCGGATAGGTCAGTCCCGAGATCTTCTGCATTTCCGGCAGATGCTTGTGCTTCTGTCCGAGTGCATACTGACGGGGGCTTTCAAAATCAAGCGGCTTTTCAGCGGATTCATAGACAGCG
>JAGKVC010000160.1 GCA_021152595.1 Clostridia bacterium | reverse complement strand
AGGTACGTTTGTTGTCGTCATTCCCGTGATGGCATGCGGACTGCTGCTGATCGGCAAATTCGCGCTGCCTGCATTCCACCGCGTATTCAGAAAGTATGACCGCCTGAACGAATCCATTGAGGAAAACGTCCGCGGCATGCGCGTGGTCAAGGGCTTCTCGCGCGAGGAATACGAGAAAAAGAAGTTCCATGCCGCTGCTGAGGATATCTGCGGCGACTTCACCAAAGCGGAGCGCATCGTCGCGCTGAACGGCCCGATCATGCAGATCTGCCTCTATTTCAACATGGCGTTTATCCTGCTCGTCGGCTCGAAAATCATCATCAACGGCGAAAGCGCGATCAATGTCGGCGAAATGTCCAGCATGCTGACCTACGGCTTCCAGATTCTCATTCAGCTCATGATGCTCTCAATGATCTATGTCATGCTGACGATGTCCGCGGAGTCGATCAAGCGTATCTCCGAGGTCCTGAAGGAGGAGCCGGATATTCACAATCCGGAAACTGCATGCGAAACCGTCCGCGACGGCAGCATCGTCTTTGAGAATGTCAGCTTCAAATATTCGCAGAAGGCAAAGAAATATGCCCTCTCGGATATTGATATCACAATTCCTTCCGGCTCGACGGTCGGCATCATCGGCGGAACAGGCTCGAGCAAATCGACCTTTGTGCAGCTCATTCCGCGTCTCTATGATGTCACCGAGGGCAGCGTCAAGGTCGGCGGCATAGATGTCCGCGAATATGATCTCAATGCACTGCGCGATTCCGTTGCAATGGTACTCCAGAAGAATGTGCTGTTCTCCGGCACGATCAAGGATAACCTGCGCTGGGGCAATCCCGACGCGACCGATGAGGAAATGATCGAAGCATGCAAGCTCTCGCAGGCGCATGATTTCGTCACAGCATTCCCCGACGGCTATGATACCATGATCGAACAGGGCGGCACCAATGTCTCCGGCGGTCAGAAGCAGCGTCTCTGCATCGCGCGCGCACTGCTGAAAAAGCCGAAGATCCTGATTCTCGACGATTCGACCAGTGCCGTCGATACGAAAACGGATGCCTTCATCCGCGCAGGCTTCCGCAAATTCATTCCCGATACCACCAAGATCATCATTGCACAGCGCATCGCATCGGTGCAGGATGCGGATATGATCCTTGTCATGGATAACGGAAAGATCGCCGCCTGCGGCACGCATGATGAGCTGATGCAGTCGAGCGAAATCTACCGCGAGGTCTATGAGCAGCAGACGAACGGAGGTAACAACGATGCCGCGTAATACAAAAGGCTACGGCGCGCCGCGCAAGCCGGGCGAAGCATTCAAATCCCTCAGGCGCATGATCGGGCTGCTGAAGCAGTTTTATCCGAAGCTGCTCCTCGTGACGATCATCTGCATTCTGTTCTCCTCTGCGACATCGTCGATTCCGGCTGTGTTCCTGCAAAAGGTCATCGCCGATATCCAGACCTACTCCGTCACCGGCGACTGGGCAGCGGCAAAGGCTGTCATTTATCCGAAGGTCTATGTTCTGATTGCGCTCTATGTGCTGTCGATCATCGCCATGACGCTCTGGCAGCAGCTTGTCGCCATCATGACGCAGGGCTTCCTCAACAAGATGCGCTGCAAGCTCTTTGACAGCATGCAGGATCTTCCGATCCGCTATTTCGATACTCACAAGCACGGCGATATCATGAGCCACTATACGAATGATATCGACACCCTGCGCCAGATGCTCTCGCAGGCACTTCCGTCGCTCGTGCAGGCAGGCTCGGTTGTCGTGATTGTCTTCGGCATCATGCTGTATTACAGCATCTGGCTGACGCTGATCGTCATTCTCGGCATTGTCACCATGATGATGGTCTCGAAGAAGATCGGCGGCGGCTCCGCAAAGTATTTCATCCGGCAGCAGGCAGCAGTCGGCAAGACCGAAGGCTTTGTGCAGGAGATGATGAACGGTCAGAAGGTCGTGCAGGTCTTCTGCCACGAGGCACAGAGCCAGAAGGACTTTGATGAAGTCAATGACGCGCTCTATGAGGATATGTACCGTGCACACGCCTACGCAAATGCACTGGTGCCGATCATCCTCAATATCGGCAATGTGCTGTATGTCATCATTGCGACGGTCGGCGGCGCGCTGATCCTCTCCCACGCACCGAATCTCTCTTTCTCGGGACTGCCCTTCGGCATTGATATTGTCGTGCCGTTCCTCAATATGACCAAGCAGTTCACGGGCAACCTCAATCAGGTCACGCAGCAGATCAACGCGATCGTTATGGCAGTCGCAGGTGCGGAGCGTATCTTTACGCTGATGGACGAAGCGCCGGAAGCGGACAACGGCTATGTCACAATGGTCAATGTCCACACCGCACCGGACGGCACCATCACAGAGGCAAACGAAATTACGCACGAATGGGCATGGAAGCATCCGCATACCGCAGACGGCACGATCACCTATACGCCGCTGCGCGGTGAGGTCACGCTCGACAGCGTGGACTTCGCCTATGAGGAGGGCAAGGATGTCCTGCACGATGTCACGGTCTTTGCAAAGCCCGGTCAGAAGGTCGCATTCGTCGGCGCAACCGGTGCCGGCAAGACGACCATCACAAACCTCATCAACCGCTTCTATGATATCGCGGACGGCAAGATCCGCTATGACGGCATCAACATCAATAAGATCAAAAAATCCGATCTGCGCCGCTCGCTCGGTATCGTTTTGCAGGAGACAAACCTCTTTACCGGCACGGTCATGGATAACATCCGCTACGGCAGACTGGATGCATCCGATGAAGAATGCATTGCAGCGGCAAAGCTCGCAGGTGCCGATGATTTCATCACGAGACTGCCGGAAGGCTACGATACGCTGCTGAGCGGCAACGGCGCAAATCTCTCGCAGGGACAGCGTCAGCTCATTGCAATCGCGCGTGCAGCGGTCGCCGATCCGCCTGTCATGATTCTGGACGAGGCAACCTCCTCGATCGACACGCGCACCGAAGCGATCGTGCAGCGCGGCATGGATGCACTGATGAAGGGCAGAACGGTCTTTGTCATTGCGCACCGCCTCTCGACGGTCAAGAATTCGGATGTGATCATGGTGCTCGACCACGGCAGAATCATCGAGCGCGGCAGCCATGAGGCACTGCTCGAAAAGAAGGGCACCTATTATCAGCTTTACACCGGCGCATTCGAGCTGGAATAACAAAACGGAAGGACATGTATCATGCTGGAAAAACTGCTGCAATTTGTGCTGAAGCTGCTCCCGAAGCCGCTGAAAAAAATCTGGGATAAAAACGAGAGTCTCTGGCGCTATTGCTATTACGGCGCATGGACGACCGTTGTTTCCATGATCACGCGATTCGCCGGTATGCTGATCTTTGAACGTCTGGGAATGCCGGTTGAACAGAGTGCGCTGGCAAGCGGTCTCAACACAACGATTTCGCAGATCATCACGATAACCTTTGCGTTCTATGTCAACAAGAAATATGTGTTTTACAGTGAGGCAAAGGAAAAGGGCGATCTGATGCACGAAATCCTCACCTTCTACGGCGCACGCGGTGCATCCTTCTTTATGGATCTCGGTCTGAACGAGCTGCCTGTGCTGTTCGGCTGGAGCAAAAAGGGCGCAATCATAATGTTCCTGCTCTCGCAGATCATCATTCTTGCCGCCAACTATTTGTTCAGCAAGGTTGTCGTATTCCGCAAGAAGGACAACGCCTCGGAGAAAGAAGTGTCACCGACGGATTCGTAATGGCGGCG
Source organism: Clostridia bacterium (assembly GCA_021152595.1). Classification (GTDB taxonomy): domain Bacteria; phylum Bacillota; class Clostridia; order Oscillospirales; family Ruminococcaceae; genus Firm-04. Next base: position 3,377 of record JAGKVC010000160.1, on the reverse strand, counting down.
CTGCCCTCACCCCCCCTGCCGGAGATACGATCCCCAGATCCCATGTTTATGTCTATTATATAAGAAAGCCGCTCCAATCAGCGTTGATGGGAGCGGCTTTCATTCTATTCAAGCATAAAATGGGATTCCAAAGGGACAGTGTCCCTTTGGCAGGGGTTTGGGGACGGAGTCCCCATTATCAATCCGTCGGAGACACCGAAAAAAAGCACCCGACTGCAACAAATCAGTCGGGCTTGGGTGAAAGAGAATGGAACGAGAAAATTATAATAACAAACCGGTATCCGGCTTGATATCATAGCGAATCATAAAAAACGGAATTCAGATGTGCAGGCAGCGCTGACTCCCGTATCGAATCGAATGCTGCATCAATGGGATGCACAGCGCTACCGCTGCACAGGACAGGAACCTCAATTTGTTCTATTGCGCTTTTCAGGGCAGAATCCACGGAAACAGCCATTTCAGCCACTCAATATCACAATAAAAAAACTTCATGTCCAACCTCCCCATGTATCGTTGATCGCACTTTCGTATCGGAGCATCTGTATTTCCGCTCCGTTATTTATTATAGCACACCTCTCCGAAAATTGCAACACAAAAGCGTCGAACGGTCAATTTTTGGCGGTGAACGGCGCAAGCGCGTTCATAAAATAGATATTCAGCGTATAAATTCCGTCGAGGAATTCGGTATCGTACTGGAGCTGATTCCGCTTGAGGCAGTCGATCATATTGGACATGCCGTAGCCGTGACCTGCCTCGGATTTCGTCGAGATAAAGCGGTTATGCCGGATCTGCGGCGCGGCAGCGGCTGAATTGGAAACCGAAAACAGCAGATGTGTTTCGAGCGTCCGCACATGCAGCGAGACCGTTTTCGCCTCCGTCTGTACCGCGGCTTCAAAGGCATTGCTCAGCGCATTGAAGAAGATCGTGCAGAAATCGACATCCGAAAGCATGCTCTGCTCGGGGTAGGAACCGGCAAAATCGACCTTGACTTCGGGATATTTGTGCATCTGCTCGCCGATGATCGCATCGAGCAGCTTGTTTCCGCTCTTGATGCTGTGCCCGACGGAATGCACCATGACATCCATCGAATCCATATAGGATTTCAGCTCCTCGAGATTGCCCTCATCGAGCAGGACACGCATGCAGTAGATATGATTGCGGATATCGTGCCGGAAGCTGCGCAGCTCCTCGGATTTTTCCATGAGGCGCGTGTAATGCTGCTTCTGCATCTCCATCTGCTTCTGCATGATCTGGCTCTCCTGCGTCAGCAGCAGATTATCGGAATCGCTCCGCAGTATCCAGACGCACAGCACCAGACTCAGCATGTTCGCCGCCAGCAGACTGAACAGCACAGTCATCCGGTAATTCGCAGGCAGCGTTTTGGCGATCGAAAAGGCAGCAGTTTCCAGTGTACCGATCGTAATCAGGAACAGAATGACCGGCACGACCAGCTTACCGCGGATCTGCAAATGCCGCCGTTTATTCGCCGCAACACGCACGAGCATCACGAGCAGCAGCAGGAACGGAATGGAGATCATATTGCTGAACAGCTTCATGACGGAATTATCGCTCATCTCATTTGTTGAGATGTTGAACAGGAACAGCACAGGCAGTGCGGCGGTCATATCCAGCATCGAAACGACCGGATAGGCAAGCAGCGAGATCATCCGTGAAAATTTGGAATCCGCAATGATAAAGCAGATCGGCACGATAATCCAGCGGAACAGGCTCGCCTTTTCGCTGTTCAGCATCGCCAGCACAATGTAAATCACGGTACCTGCCGAAATCGTCGGCAGCGTGATTTTCAGCGGACGTGTATGCTGTCGGAACAGCGGAAAGCAGAACAGATACATCTTCACGAGTTCAATGCCGAGTGCGATCAGATGAAACAGAACGGGATTCATCTCCATCGCCTGTCACCTAGCATTCTCTTTCATATACGCCTGAAATGCCTCTTTCAGCGCGGTGCGGCTTCTGCGCGAGACCGGCACCTCAAGGTTCTGTCCGCGCATGGTGATCGTATTCAGCTCAATGCTCTGGATATGCCGCAGCGAGATCACATAGGAGCGGTGAACCTGATAGAAATAATGTTCACCGACCTCATCGAGCCATGAACGCAGCGAGCGCGCGGATGTATAAACGGCATCGGCAGTGTAAATATAGGTACCGTCGCCGTATGCCTCAAAGCAGATAACATCATCGAGCAGAATCGTACAGGTCATATGATCGTGCCGCACGGAGATCATGACGCGCTCTGCAAACTCCTGTTTCGCGGAGATAAAAGCCTCATGGAATTCCTCCGGCATGACCGGCTTGCAGATATACCGGAACGCACGCACCTTGAAAGCATCGGGCATATGCTCTCTGGAACCGGTCAGGAAGATGATCAGCGTATCGCGGCGTCTTCTGCTGAGGACACCGGCTGTCTCCATGCCGCCCATCTCCGGCATATCAATATCGAGGAACACTAGGTCAAAGGTAAATCCGCTGTCGAGCAGCTCTTTTCCGTTGTGGAATTCCAGAACATCCTCTGTCGGTGAAAGCATCCGGATTCGCCGGATCACCTCTTTGCAGATCAGCGGTTCGTCGTCGCATACAGCAATTTTCATTACAGTTTCAACCTCCCCTAAAAGGACTGTGCATCCTGCCGCAGGGACGGCGTCATACACAGTGTTTTTTTCAATTACGGGACAGCGGTTCGCATTTGTTTATCTTTTTTGTATAATATTTCTGTTAGTTTACAAACCGTATACAGTTATTATACCATATAATAGCAAAAAGTGCAATGGGCACAGCAAAAAATAATTAGTTCCCGTGAAAAAAATAATTCTGGCTTTTCGCTGTCTGCTGATCAAACAATGTATAATCGCCGGAAAGCGATGCATAATAGCCCTGAAAGCCGATCGGGTGACGAGGCTTGAACCATTGAAAGAAAGGCGATATCTATGAAACAGAACACACATGCCGGAAAAACCGGCAAAGGCTTTTACGCAGCACTGACACTCAGCGCGGCTATGGTCGGTGCTGCCTGCTGGTATGCCTATTCGGAAGCGGGAAAGCTGACGCCGCCCGCTGCACCGGAGCATCAGTATACTGCACCGCGGACCGCGCAGACCACGGCACCTGCCGTCACGACCGCATTGCCCGCGACAAAATATACCGCGCCGCCGCGCACCGAAACCGTCACGCAGACGCAGACAGACACGCAGGCAGCAGAAGCCGCCGCAATCCTCAGCCGCAGCATTCCCGAAGCCGCTGAAACCGATCCCCCTGCACCGGCAGAGACCGAAGCGCCCGTTGAGCAGCCTGTTCCGCCCGTCGGGGGAGAAGTGCTGATGCAGTTCAGTCAGGGCGAGCTGGTCAAATCCCCGACAACC
>JAGKVC010000020.1 GCA_021152595.1 Clostridia bacterium | reverse complement strand
CAGCTCGGGATTGCGCTTTCTCATTTCATGCGAGATCGCCGTGAGAAGATGTGTTTTGCCGAGACCGGAAGGGCCGTAGATAAAGAGCGGGTTATAGGTATTGCCGTTGCCGTCGCCGCGGGCAATGCTGGTGCAGGCTGCATAGGCGAACTGATTGGAGCCGCCGACAATGAATGTATCGAAGGTATAGGCGTATTCGCCGTCCTTTGCGGTTTTCTCGAGTGCTTCGCCGGTCTGGCGGTCCTGCTCCGCGGCATCGGGTGTCTCATCTGCTTCCTGAACGATCAATCGCAGGTTGACCGGAAATCCGAGAATCTGCCCGAATCCTTCCTGCAGCAAATGGGCATAGTTATTTGTGACGACGGAGCGCTGAAAATCAGACGAGCAATAAAAAACAGCGTCTGTTCCCTCCAGACGCGCAGGCTTCAGCGTATCCAGCCAGAGATTCTTCGCAATATCACCGACTTTACCGTCCTTCGTGCAATATTCCTTAACGGCTTCAAACACTTCTTCAAAGGAATTCACGAGTCCATTCACATCCTTTTCTGTTATATGATATGACAGATCTGCACGTATTTTTTTCTATCTTCTGATGGGGATTCGTGCAGTCTTATACACGATATATTATAGCATATTGGAGAGATAATTTCAAGCAAAACTCAGAATCATTGGAGAATTACACAAAAGCGCTGTCCCCTCACCGCAGATTGTTGATAAACCGCTCTCAGGCGGATTTTGATATTATTTTAATGAATTTCAGCGGCATGAAAGGGGGCAAAAACAGGGAATGAAAATGATTGTATTTTTGACTGTTAACGCAGATATAATTTAATATATTACCATATATTTTGAGTGCGGAGGCGGATCGAAATGCATAATCAAATCCGCCCCTGCATAAGCATTAGCAGAATGTGCATAATAAAAAAGGAGATGTCCTGATGAACGATCAATGCAAACGAATTTCCCTGCTCTGCGCGACGGGCTGCGTGATGCTCTGCGGCTGGCGGCTGATGCCTGCGCTGGAATCCGTCCGGATCGGTGCGGGAAGCTGTCCGGCTTCCGCGGCGGTGATTTCTCTGCCGGAACCGCAGCCGGAAACAACCGCGCCGCTTCCCGAAACGACCGCAGCCGTTGAAACCGGAACTGTGACGCAGCCTGTCGTGCTGGCACCTGCCGAGCCGCCTGCGGAGAATCCCCTTATTATTAACCGCGAATCCGAGGGTTCCAAAGCGATGTGGCATTCGCGGCTCTATCAGCCGACGCAGAGCGGAAACGGCGGCGAAATCGTTGACCGGCATTTCGGCACGCAGTCCGGCGACCTCTTTCTCACGCTCCCGAACGGCGGACAGGTCCGGAATACAACCTTCTGGAGCAATGCGGATCTGCTCGCGGAAAGTCAGATTCCGCCGCAGCTTGACGTAAAGCTCGACGGCACCCCGATGGTGCTGATCTATCATACCCATACGACCGAGAGCTTTGTCTCCCCGAAAACCGGCAATTATGATGAGAGCTTCAATTTCCGGACAACCGAGCCGGATAAAAATATGGTCATGGTCGGGGATGCGATTGCAGAGCAGCTCGCCGCCGCAGGCATCGGCGTGATCCATGCAAGGGAGCTGCACGATTTTCCCGTCTGGACAGGAAGCTATAACAACAGCGCTGAAACAATCCGCGCCGTGCTGGAGGAATATCCGAGCGTCTGCATTGCGCTGGATATTCACCGTGATGCGATCGCGGACGGCAGCACAGTCGTTGCGCCGGTCACGGAGATCAACGGCAGACAGTCCGCGCAGATCATGATTATCTCCGGCTGCGACGACGGCACGATGAATATGCCGGATTACCGCGAGAATTTCCATTTTGCATGCAGATTGCAGCAGACAGCCGAAACGATGTTCAGCGGTCTGACGCGCCCGATCCTGTTTGATTACCGAAAATACAATCAGGATATGACAAAGGGCAGCCTGCTGATCGAGGTCGGTTCGCAGGGCAATACACTGGATGAGGCGCAGTATGCCGGTGAGCTTGTCGGGCAGGCGCTCAGCGAGACAATCCGGCAGCTTGCAGAGAATCAGGAGTGATACAATATGAAAAAGCGCATAAAAAAAGCCGCATTGATTGCGGCTCTGGGATATTGTTCTGTTATGGGACTCGGCTTCGGGATGCTCAGAGCGGCGCAGCAAACGCGCCGGACGCTCTATGGCGGAACGCCGGTCATGGCGCAGATTACGCAGCAGCGAGAGGAGACACCTGCGGAAATTGCCCTCGGCGGCGGTGAATGGCGGCTGCAAATTCCGCAGCCGGAGCTTTCCGGCGCGGTAAAGGCAGCCGACGTACTGCCGCCCTCAATGGGCAAGCTGCTTCTGCGGCTTGTATTTCTGTTTGATTCCGCTGCCTGTCAGACGGCGGAGACCATCGGCATGTAGGAGAGCATCTGGTTCTGCTCGTGATAATAGCGGTTCAGCTCGCCGCGGTAGATCAGCTTTGCATCGGGCAGATAGCGCAGATCATCAGGCGAATAGAGACATGGTGCCTTATCGAGCCGGACGCCGCATTCCTCAAGCACATAGGCGACAAACTGCGAACAGACAAATTTATAGCGCAGTTCGCTCTCGATTTGCAGCTTGACGCGCAGCAGACCGATGAGGCTGTAAGAATAGAGCTTGCGGCATGCGATAAAGTGGTCGATCATGCACTGAAAATGCGAATACTGTTCTTCCGTCAGCGGAATCTCATAGATTTCGCAGGGGATATCGGTAAATTTGCCGAGTGTCCCCTCGCCGATCAATTCTGTGTTGAATGAAGCCGGAAGCGGCACATAGGTATAGTTCCGGCAAAAGCTGTAAAGTTGATGCAGTGAGGCGTCTCCGGAGAGAGAAACATGCGAATACGGCATGCGTGAGATCAGGCGGATGGCTCTTGCGGGACCTGTTCCGGTTCTGGTCACAACGACATAAATCGAGCGTTTTTTCTCAGAAGTCGTATTCATATTTTCACTCCTTTCCATGTGTTGTCAGGATAGAATGAAGAATTCGCGTGTAAATTTGAAAAAAGGGCTTGCAAATTTCTAAGATATCTGGTATAATAAGGAATGTAGCTTATAGAAATGCGCCCGTAGCTCAGCTGGATAGAGCGTCAGACTCCGACTCTGAAGGTCATGCGTTCGAATCGCACCGGGCGTATCCGGAATCCCTGTACCGTTTGGTATGGGGATTTTATTTTGATGATATCGCGTCGATTCGCCTGCGGAGTTTTCAATAAAATGGGATTCTTAAGGGATAGTATCCCTTAAGCGGGGGTATGGGGGCAGCGCCCCCATTATCAATCCATCGAAGATACCGAATTATGCCCCGTATTTTTTTGCGAGATATTTCAGAATCACGATAATCGCAACCGTCGGCACGATCAGCACGAGCGCGCCGACGATTTTTTTCTTCCGGTTCTTTTCGAGGAATCCGACAAAGATCGTATAGCATCCGAAGAGCAGATAAATCGTTACGCCGAGCTTGACAAGGCTCTGCCAGACGACAGTCATGCTTCGTCCGCAGCCTCGGCAAACTGCGATTCATGCCGCGTAAAGAAATCCGTGCGCGGCGGCAGGAATTTCAGCTTGTGATTTGCACCGGTAAAGAAGCTGACCGGCTCAAAGATCGTATCCCACGACCAGATGCGCTCATCAACCTGCAAATATTCGCGCAGCTTTTCCGTGCCGAAGGGCGCCATCGGGTGCAGCAGCACGCCTGCAATGCGGATCATATAGAACAGATTTGCGAGTACCTGCAAGGTCTCCTCTTTGCTCTGCTCATCGGGCTTCAATGCCTTGGACATATATTTGCTTGCATTGCGGATATAGCCGTCCAGTACATAGGTGCACTGGTGGAATGCGAATTTCGACATATGCCGTTCGTATTCAAGCACTGCCTTTTTCGCATCTGCGAGAATATTCTCCTCCGGTGCGATATCCGGCAGAATGCCGTCTGTAATCTTCTGCGCGGTATAGAACGCCGTGCGGATGATGCGGTTATAGACATTCGAGAGCAGCAGACCGTCCTTGATCACCGGATCCTGTTCATTCGGATCGGCATCCGGATTGTAGGGCTTCGGCATAAAGCTGACCGAGCGCTGACCGAGTCCGAGACCGAGCCAGTGCATGCGGAGCTGTTCCGGCGTGTAGTGATTCAGCAGATCATCTGCCATCGGCGGCTTGACCGCACCGGAGCTGGAAGCCTTTTTATCGAGGAAGAGAATGTGGTGATTTGCGACGATCACAGGCATCTGCAATTCGCCATCGGGCGGATTTGAGACCTTTTCCTCCGCCTGCTGCTGTGCCATCCACATTGCAGGTTCCGCGATGCCGTAGAAATAGATATTGTCCTGACCGATGAACTGATAGACCGTTGCGTCCTTGGAGCACCAGTAATCCTTCCACTCGGCTTTGTCGTGTCCCTCGGATTCGAGATAAGCCTGCGTAAAGGAGATCGGTGCCCAGAGCGATTCCGGCCATACCCAAACGGTCAGACCTTCAGCGCCCTCCAGAACCGGCGCCGGAACGCCCCATTCGATATTACCGGTCAGGCGGAACGGCACAAGCGTCTTGCCCGTGCGGTAGCGGATGCCGTTTTCTGTCAGGATGCGGCAGGCTTCGTCGCAATCCGGCAGCTTTTCAAATTCGATTGTGAAAGAGGGCTTTTTCGGCTCCTCCAGATAGTTATGTGCAGGCATCTGACTTTTGAGCGTCAGATACTTCTCCTCAAATTCGCGCTTGATATAAATAACCGGCGGCTTCAGGAATTCCGAGATCGTTTTCCACACAACGGGACGGATCTTCTTGTCCTTCTGCATTTCGCCTACCCATTCCTGCAGCAGCTTTTCATAGTCGCGCAGTTTGAAATACCAGTTCGTGACGGGCTTCATGGTCGGCGTCTCGCCGGTCAGTGCCGAGACCGGATTCAGCAGATTTTCCGGCATATACTGATGTCCGAGATCGCATTCATCCGCATAGCCCTTTTCAGAAGTGCAGCCTTCGACGGGGCATTTTCCGATGACCTGCCGTCCGTTGAGGAAGACGCCTGCCTTCTCATCGAAGAACTGCATGGTCGTGATCTGGTTGAGCTGTCCCTTATCATAAAGCGACTGCAAAAATTCCAGCGTATATTCCGCGTGAATCTCCTTCGTTCTGCCGAGACCGGATGCGCCGAAGAGATTGGGGGAGATGCCGTAGGCTTTCAGCGTATCCTTCTGCTTGTTGTGATTGCGCTGAACGAAATCTTCGAGTGAGCCTTCAAATTCGCCTGCTTCGACCTTCTTGCGCCAGCCCTCCGCGATCGGGGAGCCGTAGCAGTCGGTGCCGCTGACGAAGATCACATTCTCCTTGCCGATTCTGTCGCGCAGAAAGCGTGCATAGGTATCCGCAAAGACGAGCATGCCGCCGACATGGCCGAAGTGCAGCTCTTTATTACCGTATGGCATACCGCCTGTGACGACCGCGCGCTTCGGAAATTCCGGACGCGGGATCTCAAACGGTTTTTTACTATTTGTATCATGATTCCTCGACATAATCTGATTCCTTTCTGTCACGGTATAAGAATTCACTATATTATAGCACATTTCACCTAAAAAATCAAGGTTTTTCGCCTATTATACGTATAGTTTATTTAATATAAAATATTATGGGATTTTTCAGAAACTTTTGGAATGAATCGCAAAAAGAAAAGCCGCGGAATCGGAATCCGCGGCTTTGTGTTTCTATACTATTTATAATATAGGCTTACAGCTTTTTCTGCTCGTTATCGAGGAACGCCATCAGGTCATCGAAATCAGAAGCATTGATCTGCTGCTTCTTCACGACCTTCTTGACAACCTTCTTGACGACCTTCTTTTCCGGAGCAGGTGCTTCTGCCGGAACGGACGCTGCCGCCGGTGTCACAGGAGCAGCCGGTGCTGTCGGCGTGACGGGTGCTGCCGGAGCAACAGGCTCAGTATTGATTGCCGGAGCAGGTGTCGGGACCGGTGCAGGTGCCGGAGCGGTCTGAACGGGAGCAGGAGCCGGTTCCGGATCTGCGAATCTGGTACCCTTGGGCTCCGGTTCTGCGGCGCGCTGCTCGCGGTACGGTCTGTAAGGTGCGCTGAACGCTTCATCCTGTGCAGCTCTTGCGAGTGCCTGTGCCTGCTTGAGACGGTTTTCCTGTTCCTCGGCGAGCTGTTCTGCTGTCGGGATCTGGATATGACCGGTTGCGGTCAGGCGCGGAATATCCTCGGTCGGAGTCGGCTTCAGCGGACGCTGCTGCGTGGTGGTCAGCGGCTTATCAGTCGATTTCGGGATCGAAAGCGTGTGTGTCTTGGTGATGATCTCAGTGGTATAGAGCGGAACACCGTCGGGCGTTTCGGTGGAGCGGCGCTGTTCCATGTGGCTGCGGACGGCTGCGATGCGCTCAGCGCGGCGTGCAGCTTCCTCCTCTTCCATCTGTGCGACTTCCTCATCGGTGAGGCGGTGCTGCGGCTTAAAGAGTTCTGCATCCGGATCCTCATACATTGCATCGTCGAAGGTCTGCGTCTTTTTGCGCTCCTTCTCGATGCGCATTGCATCACGTTCAGCGATTTTTTGCTGCTTCTGCTGGATGGACTTGACGAATGCAAGGTCGTTATCCTCATCCTCGGGGAGCAGGTCATTTTCCTTTTTGCCGGTGAGGGAGGAGATCAGGTAAATGAGCAGAATGACGAGCGGCAGAGCCAGACCGATGATCTTGCCTGCGAGGCTTGTCAGGAAGCCGATCAGCGCGCCGAGCTCCTTGCTTCTGCTTCTGCAGATACCGACGATTGCATCTTCCTCGACCTGCACGGCGGTGGTATTGCTTTCGGTTGTGAGGTAATAGGTTTTGCCGGTCTGATCGGGGACATTGGAATCGGTATCGACGATCAGGCTTGCGACAGCGATGCGGTAGGCATCCTGATCATTGCGGTAGAGGATAATTTCTCTCTGATTGATTTTATTGGTATCATCCGCAAAGACGAGCGATCCCTGCGGAACGCGTGTCGGCATATCGTCCTCGGTATAGTAGCAAAGGCGTTTGCCGAAGAGGCTCGGGGCGGCGCCGTTGCGGAAGAGCAGATTCACGGAAGCGGTGAACGCGACGATCAGCAGCATGCAGAAGATCAGCAGAGCGCCGAGGCATGAAATATGTTTTTTTCGTTTGTTATTTTTCGCCATAATTTCAGTAGCAGTCGGTTGAGGACTGCGCTCCTTTCTGTATAGATCAAACGGGAATCCCCTGAAATCAAACAATGGGGTGTGCGTGTTCTATTCTAGTATAGCACACTTTCCTGAAAATTACAATTCTTTTTCTGTCTTTTTTTCGCAAAAAATTTTTTTCTCTGATCCCACTTGACTTTTTTATGAAAATATGCTATAATAACTAGGCATTGATCTAAGGCACATATCTTTGATGTGCTGGTGTGGCTCAGTTGGTAGAGCAGCGCATTCGTAATGCGCAGGTCGTCGGTTCGAGTCCGACCACCAGCTTAAACCCGTTCTGATTATTCAGGACGGGTTTTTTATTTTTGTTGTGGATATAGTTGAAAGAGCGTGCGGCTCCGGCACTGCCGGCGTCGGTTCAAGTCCGACCACCAGCTTAAAACCGTTCTGGTTATTCAGGACGGGTTTTTTATTTTTGCTGTGGAATAGTTGAAAGAGCATGCGGCTCCGGCACTGCCGGCGTCGGTTTGAGTACGACCACCGGCTTGCAAAGCTCCGTCATTTGACGGGGCTTTTTTATATCAGCGTAATAATTGAAAACTCATATCCGACTGAACTGAAATTGAGCAGTCAAGCAAGCGGAGCAAAGGAAAGGCGAAGCAAATAGGAGCCGCGCACTGCGCGGTCTGCAAAATCAGAAAATGAGATTGCAATATTCCTCAGAATGTGCTACAATAGAATTATCCGATCCGGAAAGGGGATCATTCTGCGGTCAGAAACTGCGATCCCCCGCAAGGATGCTGCATGTTCAAAAAATTCTATATTATGAGGTGATTATTATGACACTGGACGAGCTGAGAAAATCAACAATCTTCCCGATCGGCGGCGAAAATGTCAATTATGCGCAGTATTTCGTCGGCACAAGCTATCTCAATATGCTGAGTCTGGAGCAGGTCTCAATCGGCAATGTGACCTTTGAGCCGGGCTGCCGCAACAACTGGCATATTCACCACGCGGATCAGGGCGGCGGACAAATGCTGCTTGTGACCGCCGGTGCAGGCTGGTATCAGGAATGGGGCAAGGCGCCGCAGGCATTGCGTCCGGGCGATGTTGTGCATATCCCGGCAAATGTCAAGCACTGGCACGGTGCGGCTGCGGACAGCGCATTCCAGCATCTTGCAATCGAGGTCGCAGGCGAAAACTGTTCGACTGAGTGGTGTGAGCCTGTCTCCGAGGAGGATTACAGCGCATTGAAATAATCCGCAGTGCGGTTCTGAATATCATCCGCTGAAAAATCACATCAAATCTTCATTTTTCTCTGCTTGAAATCGCCTGTGCATTATGCTATAATATAAAAAACAGGCGAAAAAGAAGGAGATTCAATGAAGGAGAAAATGCACGGCGGCAGGCTGTTTATGGGAACCTGTCTGCTGGTATATGTGATTCTGATGGTGCTGCTGCTTTATGCAAAGGGCGTTTCAACGTGTGCATACCGGATCGAACTTGCAAAGTCGCAGGGCTATTGGGAGACTGTCCGCCGGTATACGAATCCGGTACCGCTGAAAACAATCCGGCCGTTTCTTTCGCTGGTATCGTCGTTTTCGCTTTATGACAAAATCATGAATCAGATCGTCGGCAATATCCTGATCTTTATTCCGACCGGCATTTTTCTCCCGTTTTATCATGAGAAGCTGCGTCGGCCGGTCATATTCTGTGTGACTGCACTGCTGCTGATTCTCTTTGTGGAAATCTCGCAGGTGCTGAGCTTTCTCGGTTCCTTTGATGTCGATGATATCCTGCTGAATTTCTGCGGCTGCCTGATCGGCTGGCTGCTGTTCTCCGTGCTTTACGGCATCGTGCGCCTGTTTAAGAAGTGAGGTACCGCTGAAGAATTCATATTGAGGGCAGCGCCTTATTAAAAATCCCGAAAAACTGAAACCGCTCTGATCTTTGAAGGATCGGAGCGGTTTTCTGATATGCAGTTATGATATCACAGCTTCCATGAAGCGGCTTTCTGTCGGCTTTCGATGAAGCTGCGGTAGATGCCGTCCTGCTGCATCAAAGATTCATGGGTACCCTGCTGGGCGATCTTTCCGCCGTCAATGACGAGAATCTGATCGGCATGCCGGACTGTTTTCAGTCTGTGTGCGATCATGATGATCGTTTTCTCGCGTGTCAGTTCCTGAATTGCTGCCATCAGATCGGCTTCGTTTTCCGGATCGACATTTGCGGTTGCTTCATCCAGCACGATGACCGGCGCATCCTTCATAATCGCTCTTGCAATGGAGATGCGCTGCCGTTCGCCGCCGGAAAGATGTCCGCCGGAGGAGCCGACTACCGTATCATAGCCCTTTTCAAGTCCCATGATGAATTCATGGCAGCCGCTCTGCTTTGCCGCATTGATCACATCTTCATCGGAGGCTGTGCCGTCCGTTTTGCCGAGCCGGATATTTTCCATGATTGTCGTATCAAAGAGGAAATTATCCTGCGAGACATAGGCAATGCGGTCATTGAGCATATCAATCGGGATCTTTCGCAGGTCGGTTCCGCCGAGCGTGATGCTGCCGCTGTTGACATCCCAGAGACTTGCGATCAGCCTTGCGACGGTTGATTTACCGCTGCCGGAGGGACCGACGAGCGCCGCAAATTCGCCGTCGTTTACGGTCAGACTGATGCCGTGCAGGATTTCCTTGTCGCTGTAGCCGAAGTGGACATCATGCAGCGCGATCGTATGATCCTTCGGTGCATCGCCTGCCGCGAGCTTGTCGGGGCGCTCCAGCACATTTGCCTCAATGATTGCGCGGACCTCTCCGGTGATCGTGCTCATCTGCGCCATATCATCACCGTAGGACATGACACTCAGGATCGGCTCGATCAGTCCGACGGTCATGACAATGATCGTGATAAAATCGCTGACGGAGATCGTCCCGTGCATTGCCATGATGCCGCCGACCGGCAGAACAGTGACCATTGTCGCCGGCATGATGCACATGGCAAAGGTCATGTAGCCGATGCAGCTTCGCATCCAGTCCACATAGCTTGCGGCGGCTTCCTTTGCGGCGGCGGCAAATTTCGCAAAGCTGCTTTCCGCGCGCCCGAATACCTTAATGACCTCGATGCCGTTGATATATTCGACCGAGGTATCATTCAGATCCTTTGTTGCACGGACCGTGCGCTTGTAGTTGTCCTCATAGCCGAACATCATCAGGCAGTAGCAGGCGAGTCCGAGCGGAACGGTAATCAGTGCGGCAAGCCCGAGCTTCCAGTTGATCGTCATGATATAAATGAGGACCAGAACCGGTGCGCCGATCCCCGTCGTGACCTCCGGCAGGATGTGCGCGAGTGTCGTTTCGATGCTGTCGATGCGCTCAATCAGTGTGGATTTCAGCGCGCCGGAGGACTGCGCGAGGACATCTCCGAGCGGCATTTTTGTCAGTCTGTCGAGCGCGCGCTTGCGAAGCTCCGCAAGCACATGGAAGGTCGCAACATGGCTGTTCGCGGTTGAAAGCGCATGGAACAGCGAGTGTCCGAACCAGAAGAGCAGCACCGCTCCGCATTCGAGCAGATAGGTTCCGGTGTCGCGGCTGCCGCTGATGAGCTGCGTGATGATCCTTGCGATGAAGAAATAGGGTACGATGCCGCATATCGTGCTGATTGCCGCAAAGACCACGCTTATGATGAATTTGTCTTTTCTGCTTCCGGATTGGCGCAGCAGCCATCCGAAGGCATTATCCTTGTCCTTGGTCATAGTTCCTCCTTATCCGTACTGCGGTAGGCATTCGGCGTCAGACCGGTGATCTCCCGGAACGCCGCAGAGAATCTTGCCGGATTGTGATATCCGACCTCTGCCGCAATCTCTGCAATTTTCATATCCGGCGCAGACCGGAGCAGCTCTGCCGCGCGCCGCATCCGGCAGTTTTTGAGATAGCGGTGAATCGGGCTGCCGTAGATGCCCTCAAAGCACCGCCGCATGGATGTCTGCGGAATCGCAAACTGATTTGCAAGCGATTCCAGCGTATGCTCCCGGCTGAGATCCTCTGTCAGAAAAGCGTGGATCTCCTTGACTTTCTCTGCAAGCGCAGCGGGATAGTAAGGTCTGTCCGCGGCAGCCTCGTCGATCCTGAGCGTTTGCAGGGAGAGCAGCAGCTCCATGATTTTCAGCCTGATGAGATCCTGCTCTCTGCTTTGCGGCAGATGATAAAGCTCCGCGAAGATTCTGCCGGTTCGCTCCTCATCGTGCAGAATCAGATTATGTCTGCTGCAATATTTTTCCGCAAGCGCCGGCAGGGATACGGAAAACAGCGGCATGCTTTCTGTCAGGGTTCGCTGTGCCGTGGGGATATGCAGCCCGATTGTCAGCCCGTGGAAATGACGCAGCGGCATATGGATCATGCCGCGGTGATCCATGCGGTTATCAAGCCGGAAGTCGCCGTCCGACATATAATAGAGATGACCGCTGCTGCTTCTGCACTCGATTCGCCCCTTCCGGCAGTGGTCGATGCAGAGCAGATTTTCGTCGGTGATGAAATCCGAGCGGCACTGCTCCAGATGAAAATCATTGTACATCAGCATGATGCCGGGGAGAATATCGTAAATTGTCATGTAGCCGTCGCCGGTGGGATCGCTCAGCCGGAAGACTCTGCATCCGCCGCCGGAAGCGATCTCCTGCACATTGCTTCCCGGATCCAGCCGCTCCAGAATCTCGCTGTTTGAAAGCTCGGTCATGGTTTCCTCCCATCTGTTAGATATTGCTAACTATGCAGCAAAAGAAGCGGCTCCGCATCGGAACCGCTCTTATTCTATCACAAATCCGGTCAAATGTCTACTCCTTTTTGTCCGGACTATGCAATTTTGTTCCGGAGTTTTCTGCACAAAGCAAGCGCGCATTCGGAGAGTCACACTTTCCGGATGCGCGCTTTCGTAATCTATGGAAATTGTATCAGCCGCAGAGCGCTGTCAGAGCCGCAAACGACTGTTCCGGATCCGAGGGATGCGCAAGACGATATGCCCTGCATCGCTGGATCGCGGCATGGAATGCGAGTGTATCCGGCAGCGGATGACACTGCATCCTGACAGCCATTCCGGGGATCATGAGCTGATAGATGCTGAGACCTGCGCAGGAGCAGTCCCCGATCAGCAGATCATAGCCCTGCCGGAACAGCGCATGCAGCATTGCGGAAAGACACTGCTCCGCATCATAGTCGCCCAGATAGAGCGCCTCAGAGAAGCTGCTGCCATTGACGGCATTGACGAAGAGTCGTTCGAGCGCAAAGCCGGTATCGGGATGTGAGCTGTAAGTCAGCTCCGGCTCATATTTCTGCGGATTCTGCAAATGGAGTGCGGCAGAAAACTGGATGCCGTCGCCGGAGATGTCCGAGAGCCGGATGCGTTCTCCGTACTGCTCCTTCAGCAGCCGGTACATGCGGTTCGCTTCCGGATATCCTGCGGGGAGAGATTCCGGTATCCCCGGCGCGGCGAAAGAATCCTGCCAACCGGCAGCGGCTTTTCGCCGGAGCAGATCGGAGATTCCCTGTACAAGTGCTTCCGCCGGCGTACTGCCTGCGCAGGTGATGCGTTCTGAGGGATCACTGTCGGTGCAGATATCTTTTTTTCGCAGCGACCAGAGCGGAAGGTCCGGCTGTGTGCAGAGCTTGCACATGCATTGGAGATAGGCACCGGCACGCGCACGGGCAGCGGTGATTCCGGTACCGCAGAAGCCTGCACTGCTGCTGCTGTGGACAGGCTGAAGATGGACCGCATAGGAACCCAGCAGATCCTCGTGGCTCTGATATTCTGTGAGCCGGATCTGCATATGTGAAAAGAATGTACGGATCAATGCTGTGACTTCCTGCGGCGTTCGTTTGGTAAGACGGGTATCATTTTGGTTCATAATATGCTCCGATGTTCGTATTTTCTATGTTTTCATTATACTATATGAAATGACAATTTGCAAGAGAAATCCGGTCAGCGGAGTATTTCGGGCGGTAAACGGTTTGCAGCAGGGAAAATGGGTAAAATGAAATACAGGGCAGATCCATGACTTGCGATCATGCGGATCTACCCTGTATTTCATGAGCCGGATAATGTTGGTGTGATTGTAATGCTGAAATGCTGTGGATGTGTGAAATCGTTTGCTGCGTTTAAGGAGTAGGTTTTTTGGTGCGGATAATAGTAAAGATGTGTTGAGAGAAAGATGGATTATTTGCCGTGGTTTTGGATATCTCACATGATCGCTCATGTTAGTTGCTTACAACGGACCGGAAGCAGGTATCGGGCTGGATCTGTCTCCGAACTGTGTCAGCATCTGTATTATACATGATATTTTCGGGGATTGCAACCCTTTTCCGGTAAACGGTCACTTTTTCGCGGTAAACGGGCGGGCGGGCAGTGCCCGCCTCCAATTTGCTAAAGGTCTGTTTTGTGTCTGTTGGTTTCATCGTGTGTTTTTGAATCAATCATAGCGGGCAGTGCCGGCTCTATTATTATAAATCCGTGCGCGCAGCGCACACCGCAGTTTCTAATTTCTCATTTCTAATTTCTCATTTTTACGCACTTGCGCTTTCGGGGAGAATATGATAATATTGAGACGGGGAGATTGTCAACCAATCGCGCGGATTTTCCTACTCTATATATGAGATCTCAAATCACGATCCGGAGGTGACAGAATGCAGGATGCAGAATTACTCGCTCTCTATCGGGCACAGGATGAGAGCGCAATCGCAGAGACGGAAACGAAATACGGTGCAAAGCTGCGGCAGATCGCAAATGAACTGCTCAGCAGCAGACAGGATGCCGAGGAAATTGTCAGCGATGTGCTGATGCAGGCATGGCAGAAGCTCCCGTCAGAACAGCCGCAGCATCTTTTCGCGTATCTTGCGGCGGTGACGCGCAATCTTTCGATGAACCGGCTCGATCAGCGCAATGCCAAGCGGCGCGGCGGCGGAAAGCAGCCTGCTGTCCTGGAGGAGCTTGCGGAATGCATCGCAGACGGCGAATCTGTTGAGCAGGCAGTCGAAAAGCGCATGCTTGATGATGCGCTCAGCCGCTTTCTGCAATCGCTGACGGCAGAGCAGCGCACGACATTTGTCCTGCGGTATACCTATGCCATGCCGATTCCGGAAATCGCAGCACGAAAGCAGGTCAGCGAAAGCACCGTCAAGGTCACGCTGATGCGCCTGCGGAAAAAGCTGCGGCAGTATCTTGAACTGGAGGGATTATTATGAACGCGCGCGATTTATTTGACGCCTTCGGCAGACTGCCGGAATCCTGCCGTCTGGAAGCGCTGGACGCTCCGGCACAGGATGCGGCAGAGGAGATCAATGCGCTCTTTGCTGAAAATGACCGGCGGCAGATGCAGCCCGCACAGCAGACAAAATCAGAGCAGAGCCGCAGCATTGCGGTCAGGGACGTTCAGCCGCCCAGACAGCAGAAGCCCACAAACCCGATCCGCAATCTGACAATCGGGCTGACGGCGGTCGCTGCGGTCATTGCGGTGACGGTCGGTTCAATGGTCTGGCGCGTGCATCAGGAGACGATTGAAACAATCGGCACAACACCGGGCGCATCGCTGTCATCTGCGGTGACGGAGATCAATATACAGACCGATTCCGCCGGTGTGCCGGTCACGGAGACAACCGCAACGGGTGATGCAGGACCGTCTGCGCAGTCCGCAGAGGTCACGCAGATGGAACCGACCGCAGAGCCGGAGGAGACGCTCAACACCACAGGAACCAATATCTTCGGCGGCAATGGAGAACTGAAAATCAGGGGCGTGCTCAACGGTCTCTCGCAGCCGATTCTGGAGGATGATGATTTCTGGTATATCAGCGGCAGAGGGCGCATCAGCAAGACAGCGCTCAACAGCAATGGGCATTATTATGAGGAGCTGCTCTGTCAGACGCCGGGCTGTCTGCATAATACGGAGGACTGTCTGCGGTATCGCTATATGAATATGCTGACAGACGGCGAGGTGCTCTATGAGCAGGAGGTTGACCAGAACGGCTATCTGAATGACAGCGATATGCTGATCCGGATCAATCCGGACGGCAGCAGAGATGTTTTCTTCTGGCCGGATAAGGAGCTGATCCGCGAAAATGCAGGGCTCACAGCGGATCAGGCAAACGCATATTATTCGTATTACAATATCGAGTATTATGACATCATAAAGCTCGGCACTTCCGGCAAGTATCTGATTTCCGGACAGATGTTCAGCAGTGTCACCGAAAACGAGGCGGTATGGCTCAATCTGATCTATACGCCGGCAACGGAGGCGGCAATTCTTCTGCCGGCAGAAGCGAGGTCATGGCAGTATGACGCAGGCAGCAACCGGCTTTACGGCGCACAGCTTTCCACACAAAAAATCGGGCATTTCGGACAGAATGCGGATTTCTTCGTATATGACATCAATACGGGAGAGGTTGTCGGGAAAAGCTCCTTTCAAGGCATTGTCAGCTATGTGATTCTGGACGGTAAGCTCTATTATGAGCAGGGCTTTGACACCAATGAAGAATTGATTGTAGACGGCAAGGTCTCCGGCGGACGCATCAACACGACCTATTCGATTAAAGTCTATGATTTTGAGACAGAGCAGGGGCAGGCTTTGCAGGAGAACATAGCGGATTCCGTGCAGCTCATCAAATGCGGCGGCAGACTGCTTTGCAGCAGGCATGCGCGTGTCGGCAAGGATCAGCTTTTCTATCTGAATCCGGAGGACATGTCCGAGGAAGTGATTTTCGAGACACCGAATACGATTCAGTTCGTACAGAGTGCGTCGCCGGATTTGATCTGGATTTCGGGCAATTTCGCAGGCGGCTTCATCATTGACGGAGAACTCAGACACATAGATTACGGGAATTTTTAATCGGATATGATTTTCGCCGGATAGAGGGATCTGCCCTTTATCCGGCGTTTTTTGCTGTTGATATTGTGGAGAATGGTGTTTATAGATTGATCCGGCTCAGGCAAAAGCCGCTGAAACAAGCTGTTATGCTCATTTCAGCGGCTTTATTTCTTTGCTCAGATAATCGTAAACTGCTTGGGAAACTGCGTCAGATTGCGCGGTGCGTCGTCCGTGATCACAAGCATATCCTCGATCCGCACGCCGAATTTGCCTGCCATATAAATGCCCGGCTCATCCGTCATGACGATACCGCGTGTCAGCGGCACATTGCAGCGCGGCGATGCGACCGGCGATTCATGAATCTCCAGACCGACCGAATGTCCCAGCGCATGCGTGAAATACTGCCCGTATCCGGCATTCGCAATAACCTCCGCAGCGGCATTGTGCATATCGCAGCAGAGCATATCCTCGCGCGTTGCCGCCTCTGCCGCAGCCTGCGCCGCGAGAACCGTCTCATAGACATTGCGCATTTCATCGGTTGCGGAGCCGAATGCGACTGTCCGCGTCATATCGGAATGGTAGCCCTGATAGACAGCGCCGAAATCCGCGAGCACAAAATCGCCCTCGCAGAGTGCGCGGTCGCCCGGGACACCGTGCGGCTTGCTCGTATTCTCGCCGAACAGCAGGATCGTATCAAATGAGGGCTTCTCGCTGCCGCCGAGTGCCATATAGTAATTCAGGCGCGCTGCAGCCTCGCGCTCGGTCATGCCGGTGTGCAGCTCCGGCAGCAGACGATTCAGCGCGGCTTCTGCGATGCGCTGTGCGCGGATGATGCAGGCGATTTCCTCCTCGGATTTGTTTGCGCGGAGTTTGCGGATCTTTGCGCCGACCGGCAGAAAGCTGATGCCGAGCAGCTCGCGCATCACGGCGAATTCGTCAACGGTCAGGACATCGTCCTCATACATGAGCTTCTGGACGCCGTGCTCGCGGAGGAGCTGCTGCAGGAACTCATAGAGCGCGGTGGCGTTTGTGCGCGTGATCACGGAGAAGCCCTGCGGAATGAGCTGCTGTTCTGCGGTTTCGGTGTATCTGCCGTCGGTGACAAAGACGGCGGAACCGTCCGGAAAGATCAGGCATTGACCTTCGAGGGCGGTGGTTTTTGTGACATAGATGAGGTTGACCTCACCGGTCAGGAGCATGGCATCTGCGCCTTCCTCGCGGACAATGGCGGAGAGTGCTGCGATTCGGTTCATGGGATTATCAACTCACTTTTCTAACACTGATTCGTGATTTTCGATTTACATATGCTAACATTTTACCATATTTTGCCGGAAAAATCAAGGGCGGAAAATGAAAAGTGAAAATACAAAGAAAACCGCCCCGATCAGTGACCGGAGCGGCTTATCATAAATATCCGTTATTTCAGGAGCTTCTTCTTCTGCTCCTCAAATTCCTCCTGAGAAAGCACGCCCTCATCGAGCAGCTCTTTCAGCTTGCGCAGTTCATCTGCAACGAGATTCTCGGAGATCTCCTCGATCTTCTTGCTCTCGGCTGCGGATTTCTCTGCCTTCTTCTGCTTTTTCGCAAGCTCCGGATCCGGATCGTCCTCATAAGGCAGCTCATAGATGCCCTTCTTGCGATTCTCGCGCATTTGCAGGAGAACCGGATTCTGCTCCTTGTCGTGCATGTAGAACATCACAATGCAGAACAGACCGCAGAGCAATGTGAAGAGACCTGCATTCAGTCCGGGCGGTGTATACTTCATCTTGACCGTATGCTCACCCGGTTCAAGCTCAACACCGATCATTGCTTTGAACAGCGTCGTGTAGTTGACCTCGACCTGCTTGCCGTCAACGGTTTCATTGCGCTTGTAGAGCTTGCCGTCCACCCAGACCTTCCAGCCGGGTTCTGCCGGAATCGAGGTCATCATCATCTGACCTTCCTTCGCGGTGATCTTGCCCTCGAGCGTTCTGCCGCCGTACTTCGTAAGCTGCCACTGCGATTCCTCATTCTGGAGCAGCTTGATATCCTGCTCAAAGAGCTCGGAGTTAAATTGATAGAAGAGGAACTGCTCGATGATCGTGTATTTTTCCTTGGTGCCTGCGGCATCCGTCAGCAGCGTCATACGAAGCTGGAGCTTCTGACCTGCCGGATACTGACCGACATAGAGAATGTGGTAATTATCGCCCTCGAAGAACGAGCCGAGGCCTTTTGCGTTTGTGCCGTCCACATTCAGCATTTCAACTTCGCTCTCATTCCACTGATCCGCGAGCCAGAGGTTGATCTTGCTCTGGTTCTTCGTCTTGAAGAAGAGATAGAGCGGTTCGTCGGTTTCGGTTTGCAGGAAGATATCGACAGTCGGATCCGGCTGGTGAACGGTCGGATTGCTCGAATCCCAGCCGTTTTCGCGGAAACGCATCTGATCGCCGTAATCATCCTTATAGCACTGGTTATAGCGCATCGGCTCGGTGACGCTCAGGCGGTGATAATACTGGTGCCACTGATCGAAGCCGCCGCCTGCGGTAAAGGTCGTCTGACCGGAGATCGTGCTGAGCAGGATGTTCTGGCTGTTGAACGGATCGTCATTCCCAAAGGCGTTGACACGCTCGATATCCTTGCTGACCATGTAGCCGATGCCCAGCGCATTCGGGTTCTGGTAAACGCCGACGTCGAGATCGGTCTCGGACTGCGATTTTGCATGCTCATCCTTGATCTTGACGTATGCTGCGCCGATTTCGGAGTTCTCGCCCTTCTTGAGGACGTTCTTGTTTTCGTCGCCCTTGTCAAAGACATACTTGATGCCGAGGACACTGTCTGCAAGCGGCGTATTGCCGTCATATCTCGAGAAGTAGGAGCTGGAAGAATAACCCATTGTCTCGATATAGGTCAGGATCTTCGCATTCATGACCGAGCTGGAATGCGTGATGCCGCGGAGCTTGAAGCCTGCGTTATCGTTGACCGTTCTGACATAGGTCTTTTCGGCGCGGTAGAAGCCCGGATCGGATTCATACAGGCGGTCTACCATATCTCTGCCGGACTGGATGTATTCGCGGTAGGATTTTCTTGTGGAATAGGAAACTTCCTGGTGGATATCCTCAAATTCGCAGCGTGCGTTATACACAAGCTCGACACCGGTGACCGTCAGCAGGCTGATCATAATTGCCGCCGTCAGTCCCTTTGAGGGGTTCTTCTTGGTCATCAGGTAGATGAAAACGCTGTATACTGCGAGGAAGAGAACCGTCAGCCAGATGGATTTGTAGGTATCGAGATAAACATCGCCCTTCTGGCTGATGAACATTCTGTTGTAATTGTTGATGAGCTTGTCTGCGCCCATTGTGACGAAATGATTGATCGTCATGAGGATGACAAAGAAGCCGACGAAGCTGCCGCCGATATAAGCCTTCTTGATGCTGGTTGCATAGCGCAGAGTCATTGCGGTCATGCTCAGCATAATGAAGGAGAAGATGAACGAATAGCGGAAGGGCAGCCAGTTCGGCATCTGTCCGCCGTGCCAGAGCATATCGACCGGACGGATCAGCATGCAGAGGAACATTACGACACAGAGGAATGCATAGCCGATCTTCTTCTTCGCCGGAATACGCTTGTTGAGGAAGAACAGCGGCATGCAGAGTGCAGCCATGACACCGCTGTAAATTTCCGGCTTACCCTGAACATTGACAGAGCTGTACTGGTTGACGCAGGTGAACTGCGCGATGAAATCCAGCACGTTGAACTGCGTCTTGAAGGACCAGTCCGGCTGGGTGAAATCGAATTTACCGAGTGCCAGCGCATTGTAGACCGGCAGGATCATGAACATTGCACAGCACATTGCAACGGCAGTCGAGAACGCCATGCGGATGATGATGTTGATAATGTTCTTGCTGTTCTTCTTGTCGAACTTGACCTTGTCCGAGCCAAAGAAGAAATAGAAGACAAAGTAGATTGCGGTGAAGATGCAGCACATGAATCCGATATAGAAGTTTGCAACGCACATCAGCGCAAGCGGAATGATGTAATTGAGCTTTCTGCCGTCGTCGATCAGATATTCAACGCCGAGGCAGATAAACGGCAGGAAGATCAGACCGTCCAGCCACATCGGATCAATGGTCTGGATGATGCCGTAAGAACACATGCCGAACATTGTGCCGAGGATCATTGCGAGCGTCGGCTTGACATGCTTGGATTTCTGCGCGTAATAGCAGAAGGCGAACGATGCCGCACCGAGCTTGCAGAGAATCATGATTAGCAGCGCGCCGAGGATCATCGTCCGCGGCAGCAGCATGACAATCAGCGTAAAGGGTGAGGCGAGATAGTAGCCGATGATACCCTGATAGCCGCCGGAGAGATTGCGCTCCCAGTTATAGAGGATGCTTCCGTCTCCGTGGAAGGCATCTCTGAGGGCTTCAAAATAGTATACATACTGACCGTTGAGATCCAGTACAAGCACCGAATGCTCGCCAGCCGGATACAGCCCGAAGATCAGATATGCGATGTAGATGAGGACGACCGGCAGGCAGAATGCCGCCAGATACGACCAGTTGCGGGAAAGCCAGCCCTTGATGCCTCCGCCCTGCGGCGGTGCGGCAGGCGCAGCTTTCGTACTTTTGTTTGCCATGAAACTCCTCCTTTTGTTTTTTCTTCCGGATTCCGGAGAGAAAAGTGCATACGATACTATTATACATGATTCTTTCAGATTTTACAAGGGGTTAGGCGAAAAAAATGAGAAATAGCAGCATATGACCTATATCTAATGTGACCGCATCTGTGTCAAAAGGTTACAACGCAGCTCCTCACTCCTCATTTCTCACTCCGAACTTTCCCGCGCATCTTGCTTTTTGCATCACAATGTGCTATAATGCACTCAGATACTATTATATATCAAGAAATGATCGGGCGATGG
Source organism: Clostridia bacterium (assembly GCA_021152595.1). Lineage (GTDB taxonomy): Bacteria > Bacillota > Clostridia > Oscillospirales > Ruminococcaceae > Firm-04. The sequence goes on along the minus strand of JAGKVC010000020.1, from coordinate 6,113 downwards.
GGAAAACCGGATCCTTTCTCCTGCCGCCCTTCTCCTTCCTACTTTTTCTCAAGGGGTTGATCTGCATGTTTGAGATTCAGCGAATGGGATGCTCCTGCCGGCATGACAGCAGCTTTGTCTTTGATCTGCCGCAGGGCTTCGACGGCTATCTCATGCTCTATGTCAAGACGCGCGCTTTCTTTCGCATCGGCGGCGAGACCGTGACCGTCGAGCCGGAGACTTTTATTATCTATAACCGCAATTCGCCGCTTTATTACGGTGCGGCAGGCGGTGCCTATGTCAACGACTGGATGCTCTTTACCTGCACCGAGGTTCTCGATGCCGAAATCGGGATCCGGTTTGATGAGCCGGTCTTTATCGGGGAGCAGGTCAATCTGACGCAGTACTTCCAGCTCATCGCCGACTGCTACTACCGCGGCACCGATGCCCAGACTGCCGGTCTGCTGATCCGCGCCATGCTCTCGGAGATCTTCTCCAAGACAGAGCGCCCCGAAGCCGCCGAGCTGCCGCATTACCGCGAGCTGCTTGATCTGCGGCGCAAAATCTACGCGCAGCCTGCAAAAAACTGGAGCATGGAGCAAATGGCGCAGATGCTCAATATCAGCATGCCCTATCTCCACGCGCTCTACCGCAAGGCATTTGGTGTCACCTGTACCGCGGATGTCATCCAGAGCCGCATGGAGCAGGCGCAGCAGTATCTCAATAATCCCGGCATGACGATCGAGGAGATCGCCTATGCCTGCGGCTATAGCAGCGGCGTCCACTTTTCACGGCAGTTCAAAAAGCACTTCGGCGTCTCACCGCTGCAATGGCGCAAATCTGATCAGAGAAAATGATAAAAGAATAGGATATGTTAAAAACTCAATAACATATCCTATTCTTTTTTCTTTGTCGCTGTGCTATAATAAGTTCAGCAAGGGAGAAATGCGGCGGTCGGAAAAGAATGCGATCCGTGCATATCTCCATATGCGGACTGATTCCGCCGCCGGTATGGAAGTAGAGAGTCATAACCGTCGGCTATGATATATGGAATCCCGCTGCCGGAGATGTTTTATGAGAGGGGAAACATCTCCGGCAGATTTCGGGAATCAAACACGACTGTTTCAGGCAATATGAAAAAAGGGGAAATCCTGATGCCTTTGAAGATTTTACTCATTGGCGGGACCGGCACGATCAGTATGGCGATTACGCGGCGGCTGGCTGCGCAGGGACATGAGGTCTTTCTGCTCAACCGCGGTTCGCGTACCGCCGAACTGCCGGATTCTGTCAGAATTCTGCACGGCGATATCAGCGATGAAGCGGAAGCCGCAAAGCTGCTCAGCGGCATGCAGTTTGACGCTGTCGGCGAATTCATCGGTTTTGTGCCGAAGCAGGTGCAGCGTGATGTGCGGCTCTTTTCCGGCAGAACGCGGCAGTATCTCTATATCAGCTCTGCCTCGGCGTATCAGAAGCCGCCTGCGGAAAGCCTGATTACGGAGAGCACGCCGCTCTGCAATCCCTATTGGCAATATTCACGCGACAAAATCGCATGTGAGGAATATCTGATGCAGCAATACCGCGAAAACGGCTTCCCTGTGACGATCGTCCGCCCGAGCCATACCTATGATGAGCGTTCGGTGCCGCTCGGTGTCCACGGAAAAAACGGAAGCTGGCAGGTTGTACGCCGCATCATGGAAGGCAAGCCCGTTATCATCCACGGCGACGGTACGTCACTCTGGACGATTACCCATAACAGCGATTTCGCAAAGGGATACTGCGGTCTTGTCGGCAATATCCACGCGATCGGGCAGGCGTATCACATTACGTCCGATGAGCGCGTGACATGGAATCAGATCTATCAGTGCATCGCGGATACGCTCGGCGTTCCGCTGAAGGCATGCCATATTCCCTCGGATTTTCTCGCTGCAATCAGCGACTATGATTTCGAGGGCAGTCTCATCGGAGACAAGGCGAATACCGTGATTTTCGATAATTCCAAGATCAAGCGGACGGTTCCCGGATTCTGTGCGGAGATCCGCGCAGATCAGGGCATCCGGCAGACCGTGCAGCATTTGCTCGCACATCCGGAGCTGCAAAATCCCGATCCGGAATTTGATGCATGGTGTGACCGCGTCATTGCCGCCTATGAAAACCTGAAAGGAGCGCTTGCCCCGTGAATGATTTTCAGTTTTGCAGCCCGACCGAATTTGTATTCGGCAGGGGCAAAGAGCATGAAGCAGGCAGACTAGTCAAAAAGCATGGCGGTACGAAGGTTCTGCTGCATTTCGGCGGCGGCTCCGCCCGTCGGAGCGGACTGCTCAGCCGCATTGAGGCTTCACTGGATGCTGCCGGTATCGGATATATCGAGCTTGGCGGCGTCAAGCCGAATCCGCGTGATACACTTGTTTACGAGGGCATTGAACTCTGCCGCAAAGAGGGTGTCGATTTCATCCTCGCTGTCGGCGGCGGCTCCTCGATCGACTCCTCCAAGGCGATTGCCATGGGCGTTCCCTATGAAGGAGATTTCTGGGATTTCTACTCCGGGAAGGCGATCCTCCAATCAGCTCTTCCCGTCGGAACCGTATTGACCATAGCTGCTGCCGGAAGTGAGGGCTCCGGTGATTCTGTGGTCACAAGAGAGGCTGACGGTCTGAAAAGAGGTACGGGCTCTGATCTGATCCGTCCGCGGTTCTCAATCCTGAATCCGGAGCTCACCTGCACGCTGCCTGCCTATCAGACAGCGTGCGGCGCGACGGATATCATGGCGCATGTTTTCGAGCGCTACTTTACCAATACGCAGGAGGTCGAAATTACCGACCGCCTCTGTGAAGCCGTCCTTCTGACAATGGTCAGGGAGACGCCGCGCGTCATTGCACAGCCTGATCTGTACGAGGCACGCGCAAATATCATGTGGGCAGGCACCGTCGCACATACCAATATCGTCGGTGTCGGCAGAGAGCAGGACTGGAACAGCCACGGCATTGAGCATGAGCTTTCCGCGCTCTATGACTGCGCACACGGTGCCGGTCTTGCCGTCATTATGCCTGCATGGATGGAATTCGTCTATCAGCACGATGTCATGCGTTTTGCACAGATCGCTGTCCGCCTCTGGGGCTGTCAGATGAATTTTGTGCATCCCGAGATCACTGCGCTGGAGGGCATCCGCCGCTTCCGCCTGTTTTTGCACAGTATCGGTATGCCGATCAACTTTGCAGAGCTCGGCGCCAAAGAGGAGGATATACCGAAGCTGGTGGAGAAATTCGGCATCGGTGACGGAAAAACAGGCGGATTCGTTTCGCTTTCGGCTGCGGATATCACGGAAATCTACCGCATTGCCGCGCATGCTGCCCTTTGACTGCGCAGGAATCAGGGATATCTGCGCTTATATGCTGAAACCGACATGGATGACTGGAGCCATGTCGGTTCTTTTTTTCGTTGGACGATATGTGAAGTTCGGATAAAAAACAAAAGCCGCCCGTTACGCATTATGCGAAGCTAAGCGGCTTTCTTTTATTTATACATAAAAACGGGAGTCCAGAGGGATATGGGGAAGCGCCCCATTATAGATTCATCGGAGATACCTCTTAAAGCACCTTGGAGAGGAATTCTTTGAGGCGCGGATTCTTCGGATTGCGGAAAAATTCCTGCGGCGAATTCTGCTCCATGACAACACCGTCCGCCATGAACATCACGCGCGACGCAACCTCCTTTGCAAAGCCCATCTCATGCGTCACCACGACCATTGTCATGCCGTCATCCGCAAGCTGCTTCATGAGCTGCAAAACCTCGCCGACCATCTCCGGATCGAGCGCAGAGGTCGGCTCGTCAAAGAGCATGACCTCCGGATTCATTGCCAGTGCGCGCGCGATTGCGATGCGCTGCTTCTGTCCGCCGGAAAGCTGTGCAGGGTAGGCATTTGCCTTGTCCGGCAGCCCGACGCGCTCCAGCAGCTCCATTGCCTTTTTCTCCGCCTGTGCCTCATCCATTCGCTTGAGCTTCACGGGCGCGAGCGTAATATTCTTCTTGATTGTCAGATGCGGAAACAGATTGAAATGCTGGAATACCATGCCCATACGCATCCGCACCTGATTGATCTCCCTATCGTGCAGGTGGGTGATTTCCTTGCCGTCAAAGCGGATCTCGCCGCTCGTCGGCGTTTCCATGAGGTTCAGGCAGCGCAGAAATGTCGATTTGCCAGAGCCGGAAGGTCCGATAATGACAACCTTCTCGCCCTTGTCGATATGCTCTGTGATGCCGCGCAGCACCTTTGTCTTGTGGAAATCCTTTGTCAGATCCTTAACGTCGATCATTTGCTGCGAGCCTCCTTTCCAGTCTGCCGACAAGCCGCGTCAGCACGACGACCATTACCAGATAGATCACGGCGACTGCCAGCAGCGGCAGGAATGCCGAAAATGTCTGCGAGCGGATGATATCGCCGCCCTTTGTCAGGTCTGCGATCGCAATATAACCTGCTACTGATGTTTCCTTGAGCAGCACGATCGCCTCATTTGCAAGCGCCGGCAGGACATTCTTGAACGCCTGCGGCATAATGATATACAGCATCGTCTGCGGATAATTGAGGCCGAGGCTTCTGCCTGCTTCCAGTTGTCCGACGTCAATCGACATGATGCCGCCGCGGACAATTTCCGCGACATAGGCTCCGGAATTGATGCCGAATGCGATCACCGCGACAAAGGTCTTTGAGACCGGTACGCTGGCGAAGATTACAAAATAAATAATGAGTAGCTGCACAACGACCGGCGTTCCGCGGATGACCGTCAGATACAGGCGGCAGATCAGATCGGGGATCAGCAGCTTTTTTGTCCGCAGGTAGGTCGAGCGGATAATTGCGACCAGAAATCCGAGTATCATGCCGAGACAGACGGCAAGTGCGGTGATCAGCAGCGTTGTACAGAGACCGTCCCAGAGGTATCTCCAACGGTCCGCCTCAATAAAATTCTGCCGGAAGCTCTCTGCAAAGCCCATGTTCCATTCCTCCAAAAAACAGCAGGGCTGTCAGTTGTATCAGACAGCCCTTGATTTTCTGCGTTTACTTTCTGACGATAACAACCTGATGTGTTACGGCGTAGTTATCGGTAAAGAGGACGTTCTTTTCTCTGTCCGGTGTCACGGAAAGACCTGCGACGCCGACATCCGCCTTGCCGGACTGCACTGCCGGAATGACGGAATCAAATGCCATATCCTCGATCAGCAGCTCGTATCCGAGATAATCACAGACTGCGTTCATCATGTCAACATCAAAGCCGACGATCTCGCTGCCCTGACGCTCCTCATAGGGCGGGAACTCCGCGTTCGTTGCCATGACGAGCTTGCCCTTTTCGCGGTCCAGATCCTCACGGACAATATACGGATGCTGACCTTTCTCGTCGCCCTCGTAGTTATTCTTGATATCCTGAAGCGTGCCGTTTTCGGTCAGCGCTTTGAGTGCATCATTCAGCTCCTGCTGAAGCGCGGTGTTTTCGAGGTTCAGTGCGATTGCATATTCCTCATCGGCGAATTCCTCCGACAGGATTTCGATATCCTGATTGACCTCGGTGAATGCCTTTGCGGTTTCAAGATCCACGATAACCGCGTCGATCTTGCCCTGCTTGAGCGCCTGTACGCCGTCCGCCGCTTTGTTGTATTTTTCAACGGTTGCGTCCTCAATGTCACTGGCGAGGGTATCGCCTGTTGTACCGAGCTGTACGCCGATTGTCTTGCCCTTGAGATCCTCAATCGAATGGACGTTATTCTTGAGATTCGAGCCGCAGCCTGTCAGCAGCAGCATGGACATTGCGACGGCGGAAAAGCCGGCAGCGATTTTTTTCTTCATGATATCCAACTTCCTTTCCAAACAAGCAAAATGATAGACTGATTCCATTCCTATATAATATAAATGTATTATAGCACATTCAATTTGAATAATCAAGCATTTTTCAATACAATTCATATATTCATGCATAATCACGGATATTTGCATTTCCGTTTTGCATAGTTTATTAAAAAAATAAAAAAACCGTTTCCTTTCGGAAACGGTTTTCAGCCTGTCGAAAAAGTCCAGCGAAAGCTGGGCTTTTTCGCATTTATGTGGTATAATATAGGTGAAGGGAGCTGAGTAGAATGCTGAGCGAAAA
>JAGKVC010000159.1 GCA_021152595.1 Clostridia bacterium | reverse complement strand
TTATAATAATGGTAGAATAATATATATGGCAATCTGTTTTCATGAAAGGAAGATGAACATGCTGTTCTTCCCGCGTATCCGGAATCTCCGAGAAGACAACGATAAAACCCAGAAGGAAATCTGCGAATATCTGTACTGTGATCAGTCGCTTTACTCCAAATATGAGCGCGGTCTGCGAATTGTGCCGGTTGAGATCATCATCAAGCTCGCGCATTATTATGATACCAGTACCGATTATATTCTCGGGTTGACTGACAACAAGAAGCCCTATAAATAATACTTTAGCGCATAAAAACTTTAACGCATTAAATCTTTGTGCAAATTGCCTATTGAAATTCCTGCCGCTTTGTGCTATAATCATAATATCAAATCAGAAAGGAAGCGGCATTGCTATGCTCAGCGGCAGAATGTTTGAAGCTGAATACCGATTTTATGGCTTTATCTATTATTATGATAAGGTCTCATTGGCTTTGGCTGAAAACATTTGCGCAGCATAAGGATCAAAGCGGATTGCCGCACCTGTTCTTTTTCTCTGCAAACGCAAAGCGCTTACAGCCCGAAGTCAAGGCTGTAAGCGCTTTTTCATTGTTCAGATGTCCGTGACGAACGGCGTCAGCAGAATGATGATCATGCAGATCGGGCAGACAAACCGCAGCATGACGGAGAGCAGCGTCCGCGCACGGAAGCTCTTCTGGCTCACGAGAACCTCGTCCTCGATATACTTCGGCTTGACGATCCATCCGATCAGGATGCAGGTCAGCAGCGCGACAATCGGCATCATGATATTGTTGCTGATGAAATCAAAGAAATCGAGGAACTGCATGCCGATGATCTCGACATTGCTCCACGAGCTGTATCCGAGAACGGAGAGCATGCCGAGCAGCAGGCAGATCAGCACCGTGATCAGGCATGCCGGAATGCGCTTCATCCGGAATTTTTCCATGATGATCGAGACAACGGTCTCCATCAGTGAGATTGAGGATGTCATAGCTGCGAGCGCAACCAGAATGAAGAACACCGCACCGACAATCTGACCGCCTGCCATCGAATCAAAGACATTCGGCAGGGTAATGAACATCAGGCTCGGACCTGCGTTCAGCGCGCTTGCATCACCGCCGGAGAACACGAACACCGCCGGAACGATGATCAGTCCGGCGAGAATCGCAATGCCGGTATCGAAAATTTCGATCTGGCGCACGGATTGTTCCAGCGAATCCTCCTTGCGCATGTAAGAGCCGTAGGTCACCATGATGCCCATTGCGAGCGACATCGAATAGAAGAGCTGTCCCATTGCGGCGGCAATCGTTTTGAGCAGCATGGCGCCGGTAAAGCCCTTGAGATTCGGCAGCAGATAGTATTTCAGACCTTCCGCCGCGCCGTCGAGCGTCAGGGTATAGATTGCAATGCCGATCGTCAGCAGGACGAGCACCGGCATCATGAATTTGCTGATGCGCTCGATACCCTTTTCCACGCCGAGCATGACGACCGCAGCCGTTGCAAAGAGGAAGATCAGGAAGAAGACCGCAGGCTGACCGGCATTCCCGATAAAGCCGGAGAAGAAGGAGCCGTCACCGCCTGCCGCGGCACCCTGTCCGGCAGCGAAGGTCGCCAGATATTTCAGCACCCAGCCGCCGATCACGCAGTAATACGGTGTGATGATAACCGGCACGAAGGCTGCCAGCCAGCAGAGCGGCGTGAATTTCCTGTTGATGCTGGAATAAGCGCCGATGACGCTCTTTCCGGTTCGTCTGCCGATTGCGATTTCCGTGATCATCAGCGAGAAGCCGAAGGTGACCGCGAGAATCAGGTAGATCAGAAGAAAGATGCCGCCGCCGTACTTCGCCGCAAGATACGGGAAGCGCCAGATGTTGCCGAGTCCGACTGCGGAGCCGGCTGCTGCAAGGATAAATCCGAGCTTTGAGCCGAATCCGGATTTTTCCTTTGCCGAAGAATTCGTTTCCATTTTTAACACGTCCAATCATGTTGATTTTGAGAACGCCGCTATCAGGCGCATACTCTTATATCATATCCGATTTTTCCGGTTTCGTCAAGTGAAAACCGCGATTTTCAGCAATTTTTGAAAGGAAGTTCGTTATTATGATCGTTGTACTGAAACAAAATCCCAATCAGGCGCAGCTTGACAGCCTGATTTCATGGCTTGAGGAGAAGCAGATCAGCGTCAATAAGAGCGTCGGCACCTCGCACACCATCCTCGGACTTGTCGGCGACACCGCCGCGATTGATCCGGATCTGATTTCTGCGCTTGAGATCGTTGAGGATGTCAAGCGCGTGCAGGAGCCCTATAAGCATGCAAACAAAAAGTTTCATCCGGAGCCGACCGTGATCCGTGTCCGTGATACGCAGATCGGCGGCGGAACCCTGACGCTCATGGCAGGACCGTGTTCGGTCGAGAGCGAGGAGCAGATTGTCGGGATCGCAAAGCAGGTCAAGGAAAGCGGCGCAACGGTGCTGCGCGGCGGCGCATTCAAGCCGCGCACCTCGCCCTATTCGTTTCAGGGCATGGGGCTCGAGGGGCTGGAGCTGCTGAAAATCGCGCGTGAGGAGACCGGTCTGCCGATCGTCACCGAGATCATGGACGCAGAGCATCTGCCGGCATTCAAGGATGTCGATATCATTCAGGTCGGTGCGCGCAATATGCAGAATTTCTCGCTGCTGAAAGAGCTCGGTCATCAGGAGAAGCCGGTGCTGCTGAAGCGCGGTCTTTCCGCAACCTATGAGGAATGGCTGATGAGCGCCGAATACATCATGTCCGGCGGCAATCACAATGTCATTCTCTGTGAGCGCGGCATCCGCACCTTTGAGACCTATACGCGCAATATCCTCGATATCGGTGCGGTGACGGTGCTGCGGCATCTGACGCATCTGCCGGTCATTGTCGATCCCTCGCACGCCTGCGGCAAGGCATGGATGGTGCCGAAGATCGCACCGGCGGCAGTCGCGGCAGGCGCAGACGGTCTGATTATCGAAGTACACAACGATCCGGAGCACGCGGTCTGCGACGGTCCGCAGTCGATCAAGCCGGAAGCGTTTGACGCGCTGGCAAAAAAGCTGCACGGTCTGCACCGGTACATGCAGGAGGTCTGATTCGTGCCTGCTGAACGGGATATGAAATCTGATCTTGATATTCGATACAATGATTTTGACGCAGATGCGTTCATCTCACTCTGGAATGCAGTCTGGGACGGCGCACCTGCAAAAGAACAGGTGCAGCTTGCGCTGGAACACAGCATCTTCCGCGTCGGTGTATATGACGGAGACAGGATCGTTGCAATGGCGCGGATGATCGGCGATCTTGGGCTCTGCTACTATATAAAAGATGTGATCGTGCATCCGGATTATCAGGGGCGCGGTCTCGGGAATCTGCTGATGACGCATCTGCTGCGGTTTATCGGCGAACACGGCGTGCAGGGCACGGAGATTGCCGTTGAGCTTTGCGCGATGCCGGATAAAATGCCGTTCTACGCAAAGCACGGCTTCGCAGCGAATGAGGCGCAGCGCATGCGGCGGATGCTCCGCGCAGGCACATACAAGCCGCGCTCAGAGGAACATATATGACACAGCAAACAATACTTGAAACGGCGCTGCGGCAGTCTGCGGTTGACCTTGGCTGCGCGCCGGAGGACTTCACAAAGCAGCATCCGGTTGTCGTACAGGCGGCGGATTCGCCGGATGCAAGGAAATATCTGAAGCTGCCCTCTGCCTGCTATATGGTCAGCTACGGGAGCAATATTGTTGCATCGACAATTCCGGAACTGATGCCTGCCGCAAAGCAGTATCTGGATACCTATATTCTCGCGCACTGCTTCGAGCCGCCGCATCTGCATGTGCTGCATGAGGCGCTCAAGCCGTTCGGATACGGCATCGGGACAACCGCGGAATACTGGCTGCCGGATCTCAGAAAGCTGGAGGCGCTCCCCTGCGATTATGAAATGCGCATCCTGACACATGAAGATTTTGCGCAGTTCTATCTGCCGGAATGGTCAAATGCGCTCTGCGAAAAGCGCGCAGAACTGGATGTTCTCGGCGTCGGCGCCTATGACGGGGAGAAGCTCATCGGGCTTGCAGGCTGCTCTGCGGACTGCGCGGAGATGTGGCAGATCGGGATTGACGTTCTGCCGGAATACCGCCGCAAAGGGATTGCTGCCGCACTGACAAGCCGTCTTGCGATTGAGATTCTCAATCGGGACAAGGTGCCGTTCTATTGCTGCGCGTGGTGCAATCTTCCCTCGGCGCGCAATGCGGTGAAATCCGGACTCCGTCCGGCGTGGACGGAGATGCAGGCGGATTCTTTGGAGCATATTGCGGAGATGAACAGGGGCGGCTGATATGGTCAATCTGCTTGGAATGGATATCACAGAGGGCGCAGAAAACGGCAAGCCTGCCGGCGCGGCGTTTATCGTCCGGCAGGCTGACGCCGAGAAGGCTGCAAAGCTCTATGAATACCAGGAAAAATACACTGAAACAGAACAGAAAGCCGGTCTGCCGCCGCTGCTTTCTCTGCTCAAATCCGCGCTCTGGCTCGGCTGGGTGATCCCCGGCTGCGCGATCATGAAAGCAGGCGGATTTGCCGACGGCTATCGGCGCGTGCCGTGGCTGTATTGGCTCTGTGCAGGCTGCTTTGCGGCGTGGCTCGTGCTGTTTCTGTGGGAGAAAAGGCGGCAGAAGCAGGTCGCTGAATCGCCCGAACTCAAGGAACTCAACGAAAATGCTGACCGCTTTCTTGCGGAGGCGAAGGCTGCGCTGCATATTCCCGAAAATGCAGTCGATCTCGATGTGTTCGGTGAGCGGTTCATCCTGAAAAACGGAGAGCCGAAGCACAAGAGTCTGGACGGCTTTTCCGATTACCTGAATCTTGATCTTTTTGCGTTTGCGGAGGACGGCAGTCTCTTTCTGGCGAGCGCAGAGGCTGTCTGGGAGATTCCGCTGACAGCGCTGCGCAGTGCCGAACGCACCAAAAAGCTCAGCTTTGCAGGCTGGAATAAGCAGAAGCCATATAATCACAAAGATTACCGGAAATACAAAGTCACGGTCAATCAGTTCGGGATGTATTTTGCGCGCTGCTGGCGTGTCAATATTCTGGACAGCAAAGGCGAGTTTTATCTGCTGATTCCGGAATACGATGCAGATGCATTCTCGGCGCTGACCGGACTGCACCTCGACAATGACAAAATGAAAGGATGATCCTTGATGAATGTTGCAATTATCGGTCTGGGACTGATCGGCGGTTCCTACGCAAAAGCGACGAAATCGCGCACATTACACACAGTCTACGGCTATGACCTCGATCAGGAGGTTATGATGTTCGCGCGTATGACCGGCGCAATGGACAAGGCACTGACGGATGAACTGCTCCGCGAATGTGACCTTGTGATCACGGCGCTGCGTCCGGCTGCGGCGATTCAATGGACAAGAGAGCATGCCGCAATTCTCGGCGAGGCGAAATGCGTGCTGGTCGATATCTGCGGTGTCAAGCGCGCGGTTGTCGGCGAAATGGCGCAGCTTGCCGCCGAAAACGGCTACCGCTACATCGGCGGACACCCGATGGCAGGCAAGGAGACCGGCGGCTTTGTCAATGCGACCGAATCGCTTTTTGACGGCGCCTCGATGATCCTGACACCGGATTCCGCGACCGATCTGCCGACGCTGGAAATGCTCAAAAACTACTTCACCGATATCGGATTTGCACATCTGACATTTTCCACGCCGGATGAGCATGACCGCATTATCGCCTACACCTCGCAGCTCGCGCATATCGTCTCGGGCGCTTATGTCAAATCCCCGACCGCCCAGAAGCGCCGCGGATTTTCGGCAGGCAGTTTTCGCGATCTGACGCGCGTTGCGCGCCTTGATGAAAAAATGTGGACAGAGCTGATGCTCGATAACCGTGAGTATCTTGCGGATGAGCTGCGCATCCTGATCGAGAATCTCAAGCCCTATCTTGAGGCACTCGAAAACAACGATGCTGAGGCACTCTGCGAATGCCTGAAAGAGGGCAGAATCGCAAAGGCATCCGCAGGAGGAAACTGATATGAAAAAAGGACCGCACTTCCTGCTGATCACAATCGGGATCATCCTGATGCTGCCTGTTTTGTTTCTCGGCTTCACTGTTTTTGCGGCGGTCTTTCTGCCGGAAAAAGTGTTTATGCGCATTTTCAACAGTGACTTCAATCAGACAGTCAGTCCGTACCCGTTTTCGGACGCGCTGCTGCCGGAGAATCCAAAAGCATGCGAGGACAGCAGCATGCGGCTGTATCTGCCCGGCAATCTGGAATATGTCAAAACAGATGCGCACGGAATGCTGTATACAAATGCGAACGAAGGGCTGATGCAGACAACGCAGGTGTATGTCAGATTCAGCAGCCTTGCGGCATCCTATGACCATTGCGGAATCAAGCCGGTTTATCTGGAGAAAGGCATCTGGGCGTATAATCGCAGTGTACCGGAAAATGAATATGAGCTCTGGGATTTTATCCTCAATCTGACAGAAGATCAGTATGACGAGCATTGGCCGAGCATCAAGCCGGAGGTTTCACGAGCCCAGTCGCTGTACACCACGGCGCTCAGCGCCAAGGAGAAGGTCTGGAAATGCAAAACAGAAAAGCAGGCGGTCTTTGGCAACGAAGCCTACCGGACGAAGGATATCTATCATTTTGAAAATGAGACAGCAAAAGGATTTGTCATATTACGGGAGAAAGAGGAGACCGTTCCGGTGCAATATTCGCTGGATCTCCTGCTCTTCGATCAAAACGATCTGGACTGGTGCAGCCGTGCAGTCCTGATCTCTGAGGATATGCAGTTACTTACGCAGATCGCAAATTCGGCGGAAATATTGCAGGATCAGGAGGATTGGGAACTTTGAATGCGCGCGGTGATTCCGACTGAGATAATCGCATTTTGGAGCCTGCTGAACCTGAACGAAAGGAATACCCATGAACAAACAAATTCTGACAACGCCTTTGGGCGAAACCTATCCGATCCTGACCGGAAGCGGACTGCTCGGTCAGATCGGCACGGAGCTTGCAGCAGTCACAAAGCCTTGCCGCGTTATGCTCGTCAGCGACAGCAATATTGCGCCGCTTTATCTCGCGCACAGATCTTGCGGTCGCGCTCGGCGGCGGTGTCATCGGCGACCTGACCGGCTTTGCGGCAGGCTGTTATCTGCGCGGCATCCGCTTTGTCCAGATGCCGACCACACTGCTTGCGGCGGTGGATGCATCCGTCGGCGGAAAGACTGCGGTCAATCTTGCGCACGGCAAAAATCTTGCAGGATTGTTCCACCAGCCGATTGGCGTATATTGCGATGTAGACACCATGCAGACGCTCACGCCGCACGAAATGGCGGACGGCGCAGCGGAGGCGATCAAGACCGGTATTCTCGGTGATCCGGAGCTGTTTGCGATCTATGAATCCGGCAATCCGCTCCGTCAGCTTGAGGAGGTGATCTCCCGTGCGGTCGCATACAAAGCGAAAATTGTCATGGAGGATCCCGAGGAGCACGGCGTCCGCAAGCTGCTGAATCTCGGTCATACACCGGCGCATGCGATTGAGCGGCTCAGTGATTTTGCGATCTCACACGGTCATGCCGTTGCAATGGGCATGGCGATCGTCACACGCGCATCCGTCCGCAGAGGACTTCTTGATTCTGACGCAGGTACGCGGATTCTGAATACGATCAAACGGAATAATCTGCCGATCGTCTGCCCCTATTCCGCGGCGGATATGGCAACAATCGCAGCACTTGACAAGAAGGCGGCAGCATCCGATATCACGGTGATCCTGCCGGAGAAGATCGGACAGTGCCGCATGGAGAAGATGCCGATTGCAGCGCTCGAAGCGCTCTTTGCGGACGGGCTGGAGGGACAGGCATGAATATCACCTGCTATCCGGCAACGCTTTCGGGAACTGTCGCAGCGATTCCTTCCAAATCGGATGCACACCGCAAACTCATCTGCGCGGCACTCTCGGAGGAGGGCGGAACGCTTCCGCTGCATGCGCCGTTTTGTGACGATATTGCAGCGACGATCCGCTGCCTGACCGCGCTCGGCGCAGATTTCTCGGAGACGGAATCCGGACTTTGCATCACGCCGGTCAGACGGCAGCCGCAGGCGCATCTCGACTGCGGCGAAAGCGGCTCAACACTGCGTTTCCTGCTTCCCGTTGCAATGTGTGTTTGCAGCAATATTTCGGTTACCGGTTCGGGCAGACTGCCGGAGCGCCCGATCGGGACACTGACCGATGCAATGTCCGCGCACGGCGTACAGTTTGCGGAGACATCTCTGCCGCTGCACGCATCCGGCACCATGACCGGCGGACTGTACGAAATCCCCGGTAATATCAGCTCGCAATTCCTGAGCGGACTGCTGATGGCGCTGCCGCTCTGTGATGCGGACAGCGAAATCCGCCTGACAACGCCGCTCCAGTCCGCAGCCTATGTGGATATGACGCTGGAAACGCTGCGGCTCTTCGGCGCGGAGATTCAGGTCTCGACGAAATCCGGCTTGCTTCGCTATCATATTAAAGGCAAGCAGATTCTTCATTTTCCGGATGACCCGGATATCGACGGGGACTGGTCGAATGCGGCATTCTGGCTGACGGCAGGTGCAATTCAGCCGGAGGGCAGCGTCGCGGTCAGCGGTCTGCATGCGGATTCGACGCAGGGCGACAAGGAGATCATCCTGATTTTACAGCGCGCAGGTGCGAAAGTCGAAGAAGCTGCTTCGGAGACGATTGTTTCATGCGGAACAATCTCGGAATTTGACGTAAATATGGAGAAAATACCGGATCTTCTCCCGATTCTGGCGGTACGCGCCGCGCTCAGTGACGGCGACTGCCGCTTTGAGAAGGCGGAGCGGCTGCGGCTGAAGGAATCCGACCGGCTCGCTTCGACCTCGGCGATGCTGCGTGCGCTCGGCGGTCAGGCGGAGGAGTATCCGGATGGATTGTGCGTCCGCGGCGGACAGTTTACCGGCGGAACAGTTGATGCCGAGAACGATCACCGGCTTGTCATGGCGGCTGCGATCGCGGCGATCCGCTGCACGGAGCCTGTCACGATTCTCGGCGCAGAGGCGGTCAACAAATCGTACCCGGCATTCTTCGAGGACTATTGCAGCCTCGGCGGAAAGATCACAAAAGATTCGGAAATACATTGATTCAGGAGGCTCAATATGGCTTCACAATTCGGAGAACGCCTGCGCGTATCCATCTACGGCGAATCGCACGGAAACGGCATCGGCGCGCTGATTGAGGGCTTTCCGGCAGGCGAACACATTGATTTTGACCGGCTGATGCGGTTTATGGAACGGCGGCAGGGCGGCAGAAATGCGCTCTCGACTGCGCGGAAAGAGCCCGATGTTCCGGAGTTTGTCTCCGGCGTATTCGAGGACAAAACGACCGGATTTCCGGTCTGCATCCGCATCGCAAATACGAATACGCGCTCCGGAGATTATAGCAATCTTGCGCTGAAACCGCGCCCGTCCCATGCGGATTACAGTGCCTATATGAAATGGCACGGCCATGCGGATATGCGCGGCGGCGGACATTTTTCCGGTCGTCTGACCGCGCCTGTCTGCGCTGCCGGCGGCATTGCAATCCAAATGCTGGAACGCCGCGGAATCTACGTAGGTGCGCATCTTTCATCTGTCGGAGCTGCCCGCGATGATGCGTTCCCGATGCAGCCGGATCCGGCACTGTTTGAGAACATTGCGGCAAAATCTTTTCCTGTGATATCCGATGAAAAGGGCGAGCAGATGCAGCAGGAGATTCTTGCGGCGCGTGAGGCACTGGATTCGGTTGGCGGCTCGATTGAATGCATGGTAACAGGGCTTCCTGCCGGACTTGGCGATCCGATGTTTGACGGCATTGAGAACCGCCTTGCGCGTGTGCTGTTCGGCATTCCTGCGGTCAAGGGCGTGGAATTCGGCGACGGCTTTGCGCTCTCGGAAATGCGCGGCTCGGCGGCGAACGATCCGTTCGGTACGGATGCACAGGGCAATATCATTACAAAAACGAACCGGAACGGCGGCATTCTCGGCGGCATCACGACCGGTATGCCGGTACGGTTCCGCGTCGGGATCAAGCCGACGCCCTCAATCGCGCAGGAGCAGGAGACGGTCTCTCTGCCGGACGGCACCGATACGACCATTGAAATCAAGGGACGGCACGATCCCTGCATTGCGCAGCGTGCGGTGCCTGTGATCGAAGCGGCGGCGGCACTGACAGTGCTTGATGTACTGCTCTGCGACGCGTCTCAATAATGCGCAATATCAGACAAAAACAGCGACTTGCAGCATGTCAGAAATCAAATATTAAAGGAGTATTTTTATGGAGTTATCGGAGATTCGTCCGCAGCTTGATGAGATTGATGCGTCGCTGCTTGACCTTTTCCTCAAGCGGATGTCGCTGATCGACAAGGTCGCCGACGTCAAAAAACGCGATCCCTCGAAGCCGCTGTATGATCC
>JAGKVC010000019.1 GCA_021152595.1 Clostridia bacterium | reverse complement strand
CTCTGTTTTCGCTCAGCATTCTACTCAGCTCCCTTCACCTATATTATACCACATAAATGCGAAAAAGCCCAGCTTTCGCTGGACTTTTTCGACAGGCTGCACAGCGCCCCGCGGGGCGCTGCTGTTTTTATCGTAGATTCGTTACCGGAATATGCAGAGCATCACAAAATAGATTGAAAAAAGCTGTGACCTGTGCTATCATATTATTGTCGAATTATATAGAGGGCCTCAAAACCAAACGGAGGGAGATGACAGCATGCCGAAGCTCACAGATGCCGAGTTACTCGGATTATTTTCACAGCGTGATCAGGCAGCGCTGGCGGGCACACAGGAGAAATACGGAAAGCTCTGCCGCTGCATTGCGCAAAACATCCTCGGAAGCCGCGAGGACGCCGAGGAATGCATGAACGATACACTCATGAAGCTCTGGGAGACGATTCCGCCGGAAAAGCCGCACAGTCTCGCGGCATATATCAGCGTCATTGCGCGCAATCTTGCCTGCAACCGACGCACGGCGGCACACAGAAACAAACGCGGCGGCGGTGAATTTGCTGTCGCGCTGACAGAAATTGAGGAAACGCTTGCCGCTCCTGATTCCATCGAAGCGGTCATAGATACCATTGCGATCGGCGATGCGCTGGACCACTTTCTGGATGATCTGCCGGCAGAAGCCCGTGTTATGTTTGTGCTGCGGTATTGGTCAGACCTGAGCATCAAGGAGATCGCTGCCCGCTGCGGCGTCGGGCAGAGCAAGGTCAAGATGACGCTTCTGCGCACCCGCCAGGCACTAAAAACCTATCTGGAAAAGGAGGGGTTACGATGAAAGATCAGGATTACATCAAGATCATGGATCGCATCAGCAAGAATAAAATCGAAGAAGCCTTTACCTGGGATGCCTCCGCACAAAAGAACCGCCGTTCCATCCGACGGCTGAGCCTGGGCATCGGTGCAATCGCAGCAGCCATTGCAGTTGTCATCGGCGGAATTGGCTACAATTACCGCGACAGGCTGCATGCGAATCCCGGCGATGGAAGCAGTGATGCGCAGTATAATTTCTTCTGCGGACACGGAGAGATCAAAGGCTTTGTCGGCACAGACGGCAATATGCTTTTCCGTGATGATAACAACTATTACCTCCCGATTGAGTATTCTTCCGACGGATCGGAGGTGGATTACCTGCAATGGTCCGTCAACGGCAGCACCGGTACAGAGCGGCACACACATGGCGGCGGCAGGCTCCTGACCGATGGCGAACAGCTCTATTTCTGCCTTGAGCATAAATTGGTTACAGAAGACAGCTATGGCAATGGAACACTCTTTTCTGCTGTACCGTGGCAGCCCTGCACCATCCGGAAGCTCTGTGATGGTCAGTATTTTCTGAGCGCTTTCGTGGAAGATTCGTGGCTCGACGGAGAACCGAAGCCCTATGTCATTCTGAATCTGAACGGCAGCCCGCTCTATCAGTTCATTGATTACGGCAATGTTTGTTCAGACGGCAAAAATGTTTACTATTCGGATTTCAGTAATCAGATATATGCCGCACCGCTCAATGACATTCGAAATGCCAGCATTGTTGCCGACCTTACTATGCGGGAAGATTATAAGCAGGCGCCGCAATGGCCAGAACAGGAGCTCCAGGAATGGCTGATAAAAGATGACTGCATCTATTCGCTCCATTCAAGTCCCGCAGCAAGCGGCCCGGTTTCTCTCATGTGCACCCCATTACATGGGGAAAGCGACAGCCGTGAATCGAGTATACTGACGGAATCATATCCCACCGCGAGCGATCAGTTTCTCAAGAATCATCTGCTGAACGACAGAATGTATCAATTCTCCGTGAAATATCAGAACGGCTTCACCGGATTGTCAGTCAGCGATCTTGCTGTCACCGAAGAAACAGATTATTTCGTGGTGGAATCAGAATCTCTCTGGGAAACCGATCCGACCGGTGAGATGTCTGATTTTATCCTCTTCGATACCGGCGAACATATCATTTTCACACTGCCGAAGGAAGGCAAAAACGGCGAACAAATTGTGCAGGTGAACAAGGAAACCGGCGAATATCAGTATTTCGGCGAAAACTATGCGCCGGAACAGCCGCAGACCGCCGAACAGACCGATGAGGTACAGGCATCCGCAGAGGACAGCATGGAAACCAATTTCCTCGGCGGAAAAGGAAAACTCCGCTTGTTCCGCCATACAGCAGGGTACTATCTGAATGCAGAAGATGACACATATTTCTATGATCTCAGCAATTCCATGCGCGCCCGCAAAACCGGCGGAGATACTGAATATGAAACATTCACACTCCCCGGTCTTACGGAGACAGATGCAGAACAGCATTTCTTTATCACTGACGGCATGAATCTGGTGAGCCTGGATGATGTACTGTATGAGATCAATCCTGACGGCAGCTTGTCAGAAGTGCTGTCAATGGCTGAAGTGACGGAAGATCAATATGGCAATCCGACCGAGAATATCCGATTCAGTACTGTAGCCGGCTTTTCACAGGATGCATCCGGCAGGCCGACAAAGCTCAGCCTTTACCTGACCGGACATACAATCGGGGATCCGTATATCCCTCAAGGGCCTATTGGCCGCGCAATTCTGGATCTGAAAACAGGAGAGCTCAGCTACATGGAAAGCTTTAGTACACTGCACGAAACCGTAATCGTTTCAGAGAATGCAGTTTATTCCGGCATCATGGCAGGGGCAAAACCACAGCTTCAGACAGCCCAGCTGCGCAAATATTCTGACGGCGATACTTATGATCTGATTGATACTTCCGGATGGGACTTCTGCGGAAATCTTATTTCCGTCTCGGAGGATGACGGTACTGTCACATTCATGAATCGGAACAGCCAGTATTGCAAAGGCAATTTGAAGGACGGTTCATGCACCGTGATTGCAGACGTTCCAACAGACATCCTCTGCAGTATTCTCCCCACAGTCGTTCCGGGTATGCAGAAAATCATCTGCACAACCGGCTCCAATAAGCGCGTAATCCTCTGCAATCCGGACGGATCCGATCAGATCATTCTGAAACAAGCCGGTGCGTCTACGCAGCAGCTCATAACAAGGGGCGTGTATATTGAAAACGGTGTCATTCACTTGACTGTTGCGGAGATGCTTACCCCTGCATCCGAATCACAGATGCCCGGCGAAATAGATCATGTCATCACCATAGACGGCGACAATGTATCCTCTTACGCGATCACCGCGCCGTGAGCCATGTTTCGCAAAGCGAAACTGCAAGCGTATGATTTACTTTTTCACGATTCACTTCTTCATCAGAGCCGGAGACCCGCTGCGGTCTCCGGCTTTTTTTCAGGCACATGCATCGAAACAGCTGCGGCAAGTCAATATCTGTCCGGAATTATAATTGCTATTTCAGGCGAGATGTGCTATAATACAGGCAGGAATATCTGTTCCAGCTTTTTGACTATGAAACAGGCTTTTTCTCGTGATAGGATACGCATAATTGAGGAGGTTCCGGACATGAAACGAATCATCGCCGCAGTCCTTGCCGCTGCTATGGCAATCCTGCCACTTCCGCTGCAAACCGAAGCAGCAGCCGCATCGCTGATTACAAAACGCTTTGATTTCGGCGGACTTGGCGCCGCAGACGGCTATATCGGCGTATCTGCATCGGAAGGCTATGACTCCGCAAAGGGATACGGCTTTGCAAATACAAGTGCCGTTGAGAATGTTGCCGCAAGCGGCAAGGGCGCACTTGCGGATGCGGTGCGCTTCAAATCGAATGTATCGAATCATGTTTTCCAGGTTGATCTTCCGGTCGGTGTCTACAAAATCACGGTCACAACCGGTGATGTGCAGTCCACAACGATCACGGCGGAGGGCATCCCGCAGCTTTTCTTCCTGACCGGCAGCAATGCAGTCGATTCCTTCACAATTCCGGTCACAGACGGGCAGCTGAACATCTATGCAGGTTCCGGCGTGGGAACGGAATTTTCAATCAGCGCGCTGGAAATTGAGCAGACCTCCTCAGGTACATTGACAAAGCCGACAATCTGGATCGGCGGCGATTCCACCGCTGCAAGCTGCTATAATACTCCGGATGATGCCGTTCACGGCTGGGGACAGTATCTGTGGAAGTATGCAGATACGAACAAATACGATGTCCGGAACATTTCGGCAAGCGGCATAACATCTGCTGACCTGCGCCGTTCCTTGTTCGGGACTGCCGAGCATTACGGCAAAAGCGGCGATCTTATGCTGCTTGCGGTCGGCATCAATGATTATATCAAAGCGTATCAGAAGAATCCGGATGCGGTGGACGCAAGTGATTACATCACAAACATGACAGACATGATTCACCGCGCAAAAGCCAAAGGCATGACAGTTTATCTGGTCAGGCAGCACTGTCAGGAAAATGACCTTTTCAAGTATCCGCTTCCGGAGTCCCGGTGGTTCGATACTGTACTGGACGATCTCGCGGCGACCGAACAGACCGGCGAAATTGACCTGTTCCGCCCATGGCTTGAGTTCTGTCTGGAGAACCGGTATTTCGCGCAGAAAGCGTATTATACCGCGGATGAACTGCATCTGAACGCGCTCGGTGCAGACAAAATGGCGGAAATGGTCTCCGAACAGCTTTTCCCGAAGGCAGCACCCGCTGGCATCGGTGATGACGGCTATAATCTCGGGATTCCGACAGAGATTTATGAAACAGAAATATCGGGCAAAGCAGTTTCCAATCCGCACAAGGGCTTTGTGATGACCGCATATGCGCCGTATATGATCGACTCGACGCAGGGCTATCAGTACGGCATCGGCGGCTCTGCGAATAACCGTGCATGGGATGTGACAACGATCGTCAGCGGTTCGCCGCACTGGAATGACCTGAACCCGGAAAAGGGCGTATACAAATGGGACGAAATAGATGAAATGCTCGATGCATGCGAAACGCACGGGCTGACCTACGGTATCCGCATCATGCCGTATTCGTCGTATCTGGCAGAGGATTATGTGCCGCAGTGGGTTTATGACGCAGGCGCACAGAAATACACAGCGGATTCCCGGGACAATCCGGGTGAGAAAATCGTATTTCCGAAGTGGGATGATCCGGTCTATTTGCAGGCGCATAAGGATTTTGTGAAAGCGCTGGCAAAAAAATATGACGGTGACCCCAGAGTGGAATTTGTGGACGTCCGGCCATTCGGCGATTACGGGGAATGGCATAATTCGTTTGCGGTCGGCGATGAGAAATATATGCCATCGCTGGATATTCAGAAGGATATGCTGGACTGCTATGCTGCGGCATTTCAAAAGTCGCTGCTCGTGCTGCCTTCAAATGCACGGGGTGAGATCTATCAGTATGCGCTGTCCATCGGCATCACAAAGCGCGATGACGGTCTGATCTCTACACCGAATGTGGAATGGAGCCTGCTGCCGACTTATCGTGCGAATATGCCGGTCGTCGGCGAGAATTACTGGCCGTATGCGTGGATGCGCGACACGGTCAGAGAAAATGAGTATTCGCTTGTGAACTGGACGCCGCAGCGGTTCCGCGAGACGATTGAGATTCCGCACATGTCGATCTTTGCACTCGATCAGGACAGCCATTGCAGCTATGAATTCTATCAGGAACAGAAGGATGTCATTGATGAAATGTGCAACAGACTGGGTTACAATTTCACCGTCACTTCTGCGGCACGATACGGAAACAAACTCGCCGTAAGAATCCGGAACACCGGTCTGGCACCAGCATATTTCAACATTGATCTGTGCGCAGAGATTGCGGATTCCGGCGGAAACAAAATCGCAGATTTCGGGAAACCGGTCAGAATCGAAAAGGGTTCTTTCCGTGACAGTGCAGAAAAAACATATCTTTTTGAATATAATGGAACGCTGAATGAAAATGCGGCAATCTGCCTTGCGATGTACGACAGCGACAATCCGCTCGCAGAAGGCAAAAATCCGACGGTGCGGTTTGACAATAAGAATACATTATCGACCAACAGACTAAAATTGGTGCATACAGAACCGGTTGCCGGTGATGTGAATGCGGACGGATCATTTGATACAGCAGATGCTGTGCTGCTGCAAAAATGGCTGCTCACAGAAAAAAAGAATCTTCCGAACTGGAAGACTGCCGATTTCTCAGATGACAATCAGCTCAATGCGGCCGATCTGACCTTGATGAAGCGTGCGCTGATGAGATACAGAACGTCGCCCTGACAATTATCGCTATAAATCATATAATAGAAAAGCATTGCCGAAAGTCGGTACAAATTCATTCACAGATAAGGTGAGGTTTACAATGGCGGTGTTCAGGTTATCTTCTAATGGCAGATTATAATACTCTAAACAATCGGTTTGCTCGTAACCTGTAAACACGCACAGCAGATCCGCGATGCCAAGCACAGACTGTTCAGAATCAGAAAAAGAAGTCTGAACAGCAACAAAATCCGACAAATCTCAAAAAAACACTTGATAAAGCCGCGAAAATGCAGTATAATAAAAATAACGTAAATACGAAGAAAGCACAGCTTAGTTTAAGTTGATTCGCCGCACGGCGGCATGGACGGCGGATGCTCCTCAGCGGAGGGCATACCGGAGAAGGGCATCAATCTGAATATTCTGCTGGATCTGCGCGGACTGCTGGAAATCTCCGGCTACGAGGTACAGGTCACGCGCGATACCGACCGTTCGATTCACGATGCCGGAATAGAAGGCATAGCAAACCAGAAAAGCTCCGACATGGATAACCGGCTTGCGATTTTGAACGCACCGGCGAATGCGGTCTGCATTTCGATCCACCAGAATCAGTTTACCGATCCGAAATACAGCGGCGCGCAGATGTTCTACGCCCCGACGAATCCGGAAAGCGAGGCATTGGCGCAATCGCTGCAAACGCAGTTCCGGGAGATGCTCCAGCCGCAGAACGAGCGCGAGATCAAATGCTGCGGCAAGGAGCTGTTTCTCTGCTGGTTCTGCGAGCATCCGATGGTCATGGCGGAATGCGGATTCCTGTCGAATCCGGAGGAAGCCGCGCGTCTTGCGGATCCGGATTATCAGCATCAGGTCGCGCTGACAATCTACGCCGGACTAACCGACTGGCTTGCAAAACGCAATACGGTATAGCGATATCGCTGCGTGATCATTTATAATGGGCGCTGCCCCACCCCGCTTAAAGGATCTATCCCTTAAGCATCCAGTTTTTATGCATAAATAGAATGAAGCCGCTCCGGTCAATGCTGATTGGAGCGGCTTCATTCTATCCATATATTAAAAACGGGATTCCAAAGGGACATTGTCCCTTTGGCGCAGTTTGGGCGCGCATCCCATTATAAATCCATCGCGGAGCGATACCGCATTTAGTCTGCGAAGTAGCGGACGCCGCTCTGGAAGATCTGCTGATCCTTCTTGCCGGGAACATTCTTGCAGACCTCATTGCCGATACGCTCGCTGTGTCCCATCTTACCGAGGACTCTGCCGTCCGGCGAGGTAATGCCCTCGATCGCATCGACGGAGCCGTTCGGATTGAAGCGGATATCCATTGTCGGGCGGCCGGAGAGATCGACATACTGTGTTGCGATCTGACCGTTATTCGCCATACGCTGGAGCAGCGAACCGGAAGCGATGAATCTGCCCTCACCGTGAGAAATCGGGATGGTATGCAGCTCACCGACCTCGCAGGCAGCAAGCCACGGCGACTTATTGGAAGCAATGCGCGTCGTGACCATCATGCTCTGGTGACGTGCAATCGTGTTGAAGGTCAGCGTCGGAGAATTCTCGCTCATCTCGGTGATTTCGCCGTAGGGAACAAGACCGAGCTTTACGAGTGCCTGGAAGCCGTTGCAGATACCGAGCATCAGACCGTCGCGGTTCTTCAGCAGGTTATGCACAGCCTCCGTGACCTTCTGGTTGCGGAAGAATGCGGTAATGAACTTACCGGAGCCGTCCGGCTCATCACCGCCGGAGAAGCCGCCCGGAATCATGATCATCTGGGAATTCTCGATCAGCTTGACCGCCGCCTCGACGGATTCCTCGATTGCGGATGCAGAGAGGTTGCGGATGACGAGAACCTCCGGCACAGCGCCTGCACGCTCAAATGCACGCGCAGTATCATATTCGCAGTTCGTGCCAGGGAAAACAGGGATCAGCACGCGCGGCTTTGCGACCTTGACAGCCGGAGTCGGACGGGTACCTGCCTTATGCGCATAGGGCTCGATGGTCGCAAATGCAGTCTTGATGCGGCACGGGAAGACGGATTCGAGCTTACCCTCCCATGCTTTTTGCAGGGTATCGAGGCTGATCGTCTGCGTATCAGAGAAGATCTTATACTGCTCAGTTGTGCGGCCGATAACCTCCTCGCCTGCCTTTGCCGGACCGTTCAGCTCAATGATGAACGAACCTGCGCACGGATCAAAGAGGACGCGCTCCGGAAGAACCTTTGTGAACTCAAAGCCGATGTGGTTACCGAATGCCATTTTTGCAAGACCTTCCGCAACGCCGCCGTTCTCGACAGACCAGATTGCCTTCGCTCTGCCCTCGGTGATCAGCTTCTCGACATAATCAAAGACCGCGCGGACGCTCTGCCAGTTCGGCAGACCGCTGCTGGAATATTCCGGTGCAAGGCGGATAACCGTGCTGCCGGTCTCCTTGAATTCAGTGGAGACAACGCGCTTGGTATCTGCTGTGGAGACTGCGAAGGAAACGAGCGTCGGCGGAACGTCGATGTTCTCGAAGGTACCGGACATGGAGTCCTTGCCGCCGATGGACGCGCAGGAAAGCTCAAGCTGTGCACGGAAAGCGCCGAGCAGTGCGGAGAACGGCTTGCCCCAGCGTCTCGGATTATTCTGTGTACGCTCGAAATACTCCTGGAATGTGAGCCAGCACTGATGCCACGAGCCGCCTGCCGCAATGACCTTTGCGACGGATTCGATCACGGCATAGATCGCACCGTGATAGGGCGAATGCTCGGAGATCACCGGATTGAAGCCCCAGCCCATGATCGAGCAGGTCGAGGTTTCGCCGGTCAGCACCGGAATTTTCGCAGCCATTGCCTGCGACGGCGTAAGCTGATAGACACCGCCGTAGGGCATCAGAACGGTGCCTGCGCCGATCGTCGAGTCAAATTTCTCGACCAGACCTTTCTGCGAGCAGATATTGAGGCTGCTCATCAGCTCGCGCCAGCCGTCGGGCGTATCCTCGAAGCGCTCATCGCGCTGCGGCGTGCCGTTCGGAGCTGCTGCGATAATATTGGTATGCTTTTCTGCGCCATTTGAATTGAGGAACTCACGGGAAAGATCGACAATGGTCTTACCGTTCCAGTTCATGCGCAGACGGTTTGTATCAGTAGCCTTTGCAACGACGGTCGCAAGCAGATTCTCCTTTGCAGCCGCCGCCATGAATGCATCGACATCCTCAGGCGCAACGACAACTGCCATACGCTCCTGCGATTCGGAGATTGCAAGCTCGGTACCGTCGAGACCGTCATATTTCTTCGGAACTGCGTTCAGGTCGATATCAAGACCGTCCGTCAGCTCACCGATTGCGACGGAAACGCCGCCCGCGCCGAAGTCATTGCAGCGCTTGATGAGCTTCGTGACAGCCGGATCGCGGAAGAGTCTCTGCAATTTGCGCTCCTCGGGCGGATTACCCTTCTGCACCTCAGCGCCGCAGTGTGTCAGCGATTCGAGCGTGTGGGATTTTGAGGAACCGGTCGCACCGCCGCAGCCGTCTCTGCCGGTCTTGCCGCCGAGCAGGATGATCACATCGCCGGGAACGGGGCGCTCTCTGCGGATATTCTCAGCAGGTGCCGCACCGACGACCGCACCGATCTCGAGACGCTTTGCGACATAGCCCGGATGATAGACCTCCGTGACATGTCCGGTTGCCAGACCGATCTGGTTGCCGTAGGAGCTGTAGCCGTTTGCCGCACCGACGGTAATCTTTCTCTGCGGCAGCTTGCCGGGAATCGTGTCAGAGACCGGAATCAGCGGATTTGCAGCACCGGTCACGCGCATCGCCTGATAGACATAGCTTCTGCCGGAGAGCGGATCGCGGATCGCACCGCCGAGGCAGGTTGCAGCGCCGCCGAACGGCTCGATCTCGGTCGGGTGATTGTGCGTCTCATTCTTGAACATGAGGATCCAGTCCTCCTGTCCTTTATCGGTATCGACCTTGATCTTGACCGAGCAGGCGTTGATCTCCTCGCTTTCATCGAGTGCCGGAATCTTGCCGTCCGCCTTGAGCTTGCGCATTGCCATGGTCGCCATATCCATGAGGGTGACCGGCTTATTCTCTCTGCCGAGCTCCTTGCGGATGTTCAGGTAATCCTCATAGGCATCCTTGATATAGGGCGTCTCGATCTTGACCTTGTCGATCGTGGTGAGGAAGGTCGTGTGGCGGCAGTGATCGCTCCAGTAGGTGTCGATCATGCGGATCTCGGTGATGGTCGGATCGCGGTGTTCGGTATCGCGGAAATATTCCTGACAGAAGGTGATATCGTCATAGTCCATCGCAAGGGCATAGGTTTCGAGGAATTTCTCTCTGCCTACCTCATCGAGCTGACAGAAGCCGTCCAGCGTCTCGACGGTTTCGGGCAGCGCATAGTTCATATCGAGCGTATCGACAGTTTCCAGCGAAGCCTCACGGCTCTCGACGGGGTTGATGAGATACGCCTTGAGCTTCTCGAATTCCGCATCGGTCAGGATACCGGAAACAATATAAATGCGTGCATTGCGGACTCTGCACCGCTCTTTTCCGTTGAGGATCTGGATGCACTGCTCGCAGGAATCCGCGCGCTGATCAAACTGACCGGGCAGATACTCAACTGCAAAGACGCGCTCCTGATTGGAGAGCATCGGCAGCTTCTCATAGACATAATCGACAGCCGGCTCCGAAAAGACGGTCGGGATTGCTTTCTGGAAGTCCTCAGCGTCGATGTGATCGGCATCGTAACGGTTGAGAACACGGATACCCTGCACATCCAGACGCAGCGCAGTGCGCAGGTCGGAGAGCACAGACTGTGCCTCTACGGCATATTGCGGCTTTTTCTCGGTATAAATACGATAAACAGCCATGAACGAATCAGCCTCCATTGTCATATAATATGGTGAGGGAATCGGAGATCGCGTGCATCAGTCCGCAGTCGGGACACCGCACAGACAATCATCCTCATACGCTTCTATTGTAACACAAATCGCGGAATTCTGCAAACCCTTTTCTGCATTTTCCGGAAAAATTTTCACAAGTGTACCATCTGGCGTGTGCCCTTGGTAAAACCGCTGTGCATTTTGCTGTTTCCTGCCCTCGACGAGTACGCTGACGGTCCGCCCGACGAACTGCTCCAGATGCTTTCTGCGGATTTCATTTGCAAGCGCGGTGAGCTTCGCCGAGCGCCGTGTTTTGACATCCTGCGGCACCTGATCGGGGAACTTTGCAGCTCTTGTGCCCTCTCTCGCGGAATACGGGAACACATGTACCTTTGTGAATCCGATTTCCTGCACAAAGCGGCAGGTCTCCTCAAATTCCGCATCCGTCTCCCCGG
Source organism: Clostridia bacterium (assembly GCA_021152595.1). Lineage (GTDB taxonomy): Bacteria > Bacillota > Clostridia > Oscillospirales > Ruminococcaceae > Firm-04. The sequence continues at coordinate 25,505 of JAGKVC010000019.1, read as the reverse complement.
GGAACCCGACAATGACATCGGTCGTCAGGGCGGCATCGGGAAAGAGCCTGTGGATCTCGGCAGCGAGCGCGCGGTACTGCGCGGTGTCATAGCGGCGGTTCATGCGCTTGAGGACGGAATCGGAGCCGCTTTGCAGCGAGAGGTGGAACTGCGGACAGAATTTCTCACAGGCAGCGAACCGCCGGAGGGTATCGGCGTCCATGCGTTCCGGTTCGAGCGAGCCGAGCCGCACGCGGATGATCCCCTCCTCTGCCGCACAAAGCTCGACAGCATCGGCAAGCGTCTGTCCGGTATCCATGCCGAAAAATCCGATGTTGATGCCGGTCAGTACGATCTCGCGGAAGCCTGCCGCCGCAAGATTCCGGATCTCGGTTTGCAGGCGCTCGGGCGGCATGGAGCGGCATCTGCCGCGTGCAAAGGGGATGATGCAATAGCTGCAAAACTGATTGCAGCCGTCCTGAATTTTCAGGAATGCGCGTGTGCGCGTGGTATCGGCACAGGGCAGCGTGGAAAAGACATCGCCGCTGCTGTAGGTCGGGATATTCTTCTGCGGCAGATCGCTCTGTGCGGTGATCCAGTCGAGCAGCGCCTCACGGTTTTTGGTACCGGTAACAAAATCCGCCTCTGAGAAGTCGTCCTCAGGGAAGGCCTGCGGCCAGCAGCCGGTGAGGATGCGTTTCGCATCCGGATTCTTCTTTTTGAGGCTGCGCAGAAGCTGCTTGGTCTTGCGGACGGATTCCGCAGTGACGGCGCAGCTGTTGACGATAAAAATATCGGCATCCGCGGCAGAACCGGCCTCCTCGAGCTGCATGCCGCGCAGGACGGAAGCGAGGCCGGAGCTTTCGGCATGATTGACCTTGCAGCCGAGTGTCAGAACTTTGAATTTCATAGATTCTCCTTATGCAAGTTGCACAATTTCAACAGTAAAGACTTGTGCATCCCCTACAGTATATTTGGAATGCAAAAAAGAAATGCGAAAGTGCCTGCAAAAATCGGTCAGGTGTACAAATTGCGGCAGTTTTGCTTGACTTTTTGGGGTTTCTGGTGTATATTTTACGTAGGGTGATTCATGACAACCCTCCAAAACGATTCGGTGCGCGGGAGCAAGCGGCAGATAACCAGCCGTGCAACCCCCTCTCGTCACGCTGTGCGCGCGGCATCCCCGTACACCACATGTTTTTTCAAATTCATCTGCCTGATTAACAGGAACAAGTGAGGTAAGAACGATGTACGTAACCACCGTTTATCTTCCCGAGATCGCAGACGTTTCCGAGTTTGTGAACGTCATGAGCCAGTTTCGCTTTGAAGCACAGCTTCATGTCGGAAATTATGCCGTGGATGCAAAATCCATCATGGGCATTTTCACGCTTGACCGCGATCAGCAGATCCAGCTTGAAGCATCGGTGACCGACGAGGCACAGATTGCAAAGCTGAATAAGGCAATCAGCAGATTTCTCTATCATCCGGTTCACTGAACCGCTCAAGATTGTTTATTACTTCTCAGGGAGGCATAAGCTGCTCCCAAATCCCCCTTTTTTCATGTTGCTCCCCGATGCAAGCGCAAGGGGGGCACAAACCCACTTGCGTGTCGTTCTCTGTGTCACAGCACAGAGAATGATGCGTATTTTTTTGCCCGTTTGATTTTCGGGGATGTCATAGCAATGCTATTATAGTATAGCATATAATTCACTATTTTTCAAGTGGATACATGATACTTGTATTTATGGATTTCGCTGCCTGATCCCATATCGGAGGCCGGCACTGCCGGCTATAGCATATTATTCACTATTTTTCAAGTGGATACATGATACTTGTATTTATGGATATCGCCGCCTGATCCCATATCGGAGGACGGCACTGCCGGCTATAACATATAATTCACTATTTTTCAAGTGGATACATGATACTTGTATTTATGGATATCGCTGCCTGACACATTCTGACAGATTCCGGCATATGATATATCACGGGATGCGATTAACCGGAACCGATCCGGGACATACTACAAACAGCATTCATACATCGTCAGAATGCAAAAACCGAAAGGAAGCATCACCATGATTACAGTCAAACGCGGCGAAATCTATTACGCCGATCTCAGTCCGGTTGTCGGCTCAGAGCAGGGCGGCATCCGTCCCGTGCTGATTATCCAGAATGATGTCGGCAACCGGTACAGCCCGACGGTCATCGCAGCAGCGATCACAAGCCGGCGCGACAAAGCAAAGCTCCCGACGCATATCTCCCTGAGCGCCGCAGGCTGCGGTCTGACAAAGGACAGCGTGATCCTGCTCGAACAGATCCGCACGATCGACAAGCAGCGCCTCAAGGAATGCATGGGCGAAATCCCGCACGATGTCCTGCGGCAGGTCGATCACGCGCTTGAGATCAGCTTCGGACTGATCCCCCGGCAGCGGCACTTTCACACCGCCGAAAGACCGGCAAAGCTGAGCCAGTAAGCCCCGATCCGCGGAGTGCGGCAGCAGAAAACCGCACTCCGGCGGATCAGATCGCCGGAATCCGACATTTTCGGCATGAATTCCTTGACAAGCCCGGAAAAAAAGAGTATAATAATAAACAACTATTACGTAAAGGATAAATTGATATGCTGCAATCTGCACCCCGTTCGCCGCAGCAGAAGTCGAAGCTCACCAAAGGTCTGCTGATCGTCTTCACGCTGACACTCATCAGCTCATTCGGAATGGCGCTGCTTTCCAATCTGACCGGCGGCTATTCAACCGTACTGAATAATGAGGATATTGCGCTGATTCAGCTTGATCCGCCGAAGACAGGCGATCCGGTCGCAGTCATGCACACGACAATGGGCGATATGACCTATACGCTCTATCCCGAGCAGTGCCCCGAAACCGTTGCGAATTTCTGCAAGCTGGCAGAAGCGGGGTACTATAATGATACATATGTATTCCACGTTGAACCGCAGATCTTCTTCTCCGGCGGCGGAAAGAATCCCGAGGGTACGCTTTCGGAGAGCGAAGCCGCAAGCGCACAGGAGCGGATTCCGCAGGAGCTTTCCCCGAAGCTCTGGCCGCTGAGAGGCGCGCTCTGCGCACTGGAAACGAAAACCGAAGGCGGCTTCTGGAAGACGCTGACGAAAACGCGCGACCATTTCACCGGCAGCCGGTTTCTGGTCGTCGATACCGTCGAAATGACGGAGGAGATGAAGAACGGCCTGCATGTTGAGGATAACGAGGCGCTGAACCGTGTCGGCGAAGCGCTGATCGAAAAGGGCGGCATCCCGAATTACGCCCAGCAGCTCACGGTCTTCGGACAGCTTCAGGACGGCTTCGAGGTACTTGACGCGATCACCGATGCAAAGGTGACCGGCGAGGGCGAGAGCAAAAAACCGGCGGAGGAAATCCGCATCACGAGCATTGAGATTACAAAAGCGCCCTAAAAGTTACAGTCCTGTAACCGTTGTTTTTGTGCATTCTCATAAAGAACCATTGTTTATCAGCATCCGATTTCCTTCAAATTGCTGTAAAACCGGTATCACAGAATCCCATTTCTTAGAAAAAGATAACAGAATCCTGAAATTTTCCTTTACAAACGGAAAAAAACGTGATATAATATGAGTGTTATGGTCCGGTGGGCTTATTGCGCCCTGTCGCAGATCACCGGAATCTTACAAGGAGAAAACTGTCTCATGCGAAAACAGGATCTCAGATGTCTTTCTGCCGTACTGCTCAGCGGTGCGATGCTGCTCGCAACGGGCTGCAAGCAGAAAACCGTCACGCTTGAAACTACCGATCCCGCCGGTCAGATCGAGGAGCAATCCGTCTCGGTCGGCGATATCGTCAATTTTACGGCCCCGCAAAAGGGCGAAGAGATCGTCGTCATGACCATCAAGGATTACGGCGATGTCAAAATCCGGCTCTTTCCGGAGGAATCTCCGAAGGGTGTCGAAAACTTCAAAAAGCTGGTCGAAAGCGGCTTCTATGATGAACTGATCTTCCACCGCGTCGTGGACGGCTTCGTCATTCAGGGCGGCGATCCCAAAGGCAACGGCACAGGCGGTGTCGATGCATGGGGCAGCAGCACCGGCTTTGAGCAGACCATCTCCGGGCATCTCTGCCATGTGACAGGCGCGGTCGCCTACGCGATCGGACCGGATAAGCTGAACAAGAGTCAGTTTTATATCGTCACAGGTCAGGAATGTACGCCCGATTACCTTCAGCAGCTCCGTGATGCTGCCGGCATTGTCCTCTCTCCCGAGCTGACACAGCTCTATCAGAATGCCGGCGGACAGCCGTTCCTTGACGGCGGCTACGAAGTCTTCGGACAGGTCTTTGACGGACTGGAACACTGCCTTGCGATCCAGAAGGTCGCGGTAGACGGCAATTCCAAGCCGAAATCCCCTGTCGTGATCGAGAAGGCAATCGTCACGGAATACGACGGTGCAGAGCCCCACTGGCTCAATGCCGCCGGCGGGGAAATCTCGGTTTCCCCGAATTAAAAAGCGAAGGATGATGGATTCATTTTGGATACGATAATGGATACGGCGGCGAATACAGAAACACACTCGCTGACCGGAACGAAAACCGATATGTGTCATGAACAAGGAGAACAAGCCGTGAAAACACCTGAGAAATTTGTCATCAGCGGCGGCAGAGTGCTGCATGGTGAGGTTGAAATCAGCGGCGCAAAAAATGCAGTTGTTGCGATTTTGCCTGCAACAATCCTCGCCGATGAACCGTGCATCATTGAAAATGTGCCGGAAATCAGCGATGTGACGATCAGCATCCAGATTCTTCGGGAGCTGGGCGCAAAGGTCGAATATATCGCACCGCATACCTACCGGATTGATACGCGCAGCATTCGCAATCACTGCGTTCCGTATGAGAGCGCAAGAAGAATGCGTGCTTCCTATTATTTCATGGGCGCGCTGCTCGGAAAATTCGGGCACTGCCGCGTCTCCAGACCGGGCGGATGTCCGCTCGGCGACCGTCCGATCGACCAGCACATGAAGGCATTTGCCAAGCTCGGCGCGGATTGCAGACAGGATCGCGGCATGATTGATATTACCACGCCGAACGGTCTGAAGGGCAATCAGATCTTCTTTGACTGTGTCACGGTCGGCGCAACGATGAATGCGATCCTCGCAGCGGTCAAGGCAGACGGTCTGACGATCATCGAGAATGCCGCAAAGGAACCGCATATCGTCGATCTTGCGAGCTTTTTGAATTCGATGGGCGCTGATATCATGGGCGCCGGCACCGATACCATCAAGATCCGCGGCGTCAAGTATCTGCGCGGTACAAGCTACGCCGTCATTCCGGATCAGATTGAGGCAGGCACCTACATGGTCGCCGCAGCCGCAACTCACGGCGATGTCCTCATCAAAAACGTCATTCCGAAGCATCTCGAGTCGATTATCTCCGTCATGGAGAAAATCGGCGTCAAGATCGAGCAGTTTGACGATGCTGTCCGCGTCTCCGTGGACGGTCCGCTTGTCAAGACAAGCATCAAAACGCGTCCGCATCCCGGTTTCCCGACCGATATGCAGCCGCAGATCTCCGCACTGCTCTGCCTTGCAGAAGGCACCAGCATGATCAAGGAGGGCGTCTCCGAGCAGCGTTTTCAGTATGTTGACGAGCTGCGCAGAATGGGCGCCGATATTCAGGTAGACGGCAAAGTCGCTGTGATTGAAGGCACCGGCAAGCTGACCGGCGCACCGGTCAAGGCGTGTGACCTGCGTGCAGGTGCAGCGCTGATGATTGCAGGTCTCGCTGCAAGCGGCATCACAACGATTGAAGATATTTTCCATATCGAGCGCGGCTATGCCGATATGGAAGGAAAGCTCCGTGCGCTCGGTGCATGCATCGAAAAAAAACCGATCACTCCGGTGACGAAGCAAAATGAGCCGATTATTCAGGAGGTTCAGCCGGAAAAGCCGCAGCAGGACGCGGTATAATTGGAAACTCACAGGGCGGACGGATGTTTCGCCCTGTTTGTATATACAACGATGAAAGGATGTGGATGCACTTGGCGCGGATCTATCCGCTTTTCAGCGGCAGCTCGGGAAATGCAGAGTTCATCGGAACGCCGTCAGGCGGCATCCTGATCGACTGCGGTGTTTCGGCAAGACGACTGACGCAGGCACTTGCACGCTGCGGCATCCCCGCCGATGCAGTTCAGGGTATATTCATCACGCACGATCACAGCGATCACGTCGCCGGATTGCGCGTATTTACAAAGAAATACAAGATTCCGGTCTATGCGCAGCCGATCACGCGGCAGTACCTCTTTGACGGGAACTATCTGGAGCCGGAGCAGGAATGCCGCGCGCTGACCGGAACGGTAGAATGCGCCGGTATCCGCGTCACGCCCTTTGCAACATCCCATGACACCGCCCAGAGCTGCGGCTACCGGATGGAGCTGCCGGACGGGAGAACCTGCGCGGTCTGCACCGATCTGGGATATGTCTCGGAGGAAGTCGCCGCGGCGCTTTCGGGCTGTGATCTGGTGCTGCTCGAAGCAAATTATGACAAGGAAATGCTCCGCACCGGTCCGTACCCGGGATATCTCAAAATGCGGATCGCCTCGGAGGTCGGGCATCTCTCGAATGACGACTGTGCAGCCGCCGCGGAAACGCTTCTGCAAAGCGGCACCACGCGCCTGATCCTCGGGCATCTGAGTCAGCACAACAATCTGCCGGAGCTTGCCGAATCGACGGTTGAGCGCGCACTGAGCAGTTTCCGCCGCGGCAGCGATTACCTTTTGCAAACTGCGCCGCCGGAAACAGACGGGAGGATGATCGGATTTTGATGCAGATACATCTGATAACAGTCGGCAAGCTCAAGGAGAAATGGCTCCGCGATGCCTATGCCGAATATGAGAAGCGATTGCAGCGCTACTGCCGCCTGAGCCTGACGGAGCTGCCGGAATCGCGGCTTTCCGAATCCCCTGCCGATGCAGAAATCGCAGCGGCACTTTCGCAGGAGGGCAAAGCGATTCTGCACGCCTGCCGCGGCAAGATCATCGCGCTGTGCATAGAGGGAAAACTGCGCAGCAGCGAGGAATTTGCACAGATGCTTGATACCGCCGCAGTCTCCGGCGACAGCACGGTGAGCTTTGTGATCGGATCGAGCTTCGGTCTCTCAGATGAAGTCAAAAAAGCAGCAGATATGCGTTTTTCGATGTCTCCGATGACCTTCACGCACCAGATCGCCCGCGTCCTGCTGATGGAACAGCTTTACCGTGCATTCCAGATCAGCACCGGCGGAAAATATCACAAATAAAGGAGAATCGAAATGATCGGACATGTTCTGATTGAAGGCATTGTCGCCAGCTTTATCGTCCTGATTGCCTGTGTCGTCGGCATTGCGAACGGCCCCGTCGGGCTGGTATGCCTGTATGAAAAAGAGGTACAGCAGCGTGTGATCGAGCGCGGACTGACGACCGAAGCACGCATCAGGCGCAGCGCCGGACTGTTCCGGCTGTTCGGCATCCTGCCGTTATTCCTCTTTGTCATGATTTCGGTTTACGGCATCAACGGCGCGCGCGGATTCGGCGAAGGCTTCTGGCAGATCTGCGTGATTCTGCTGGTCGAAGGACTGTTCGACCGCCTGTTCATCGACTGGTACTGGGTAGGCAAAACAAAGGCGTGGATCATCCCGGGAACGGAGGATCTCATGCCCTATATCTACGGAAAAACTCTGATTGGAAAATGGGTTTTCACGCTGGTCGGTTATCCGGTCTGCGCGGCGATCCTTGCAGCAATCATGAACCTGATACTAAAATAACGAAAAGGAGTGTTTCTCATGATCTATCCTGAAATTCAGGCAACTGCCGACGCGATTGCAAAGCTCGGCAAACCGCTGAAAATCTATCTGATCAGCCACAAGACCAATCACGCGACAAGCGAACTGATCAGCTTCAAACTCGCAGTGATCGTGCCGGATGAGACAAAGAGCATTTCCGAGCTGGAATGCTTCCTTTATACGGCGGTAGACTGCGATTACCCCTATGACCTCGTTCTGTATACGCAGAGCGAATGGGAGACGCTGTCCGAGGATCCGCGGACATTTGCATGGTCGATTCGTGAGACAGGAGGTGTGCTGTATGAGCAGGGGCTTTCGTGACGGAGACAGCAAGCGCTATTTCGACTGGCTCTATTATGCCGCGATTGATCTGCGTGCGGCAAAGCTGCTGCTCGACGATGCGCGCTGTTATAATATCATCTCGTTCCACTGCCAGCAATGCGTGGAAAAGGCGCTGAAAGGCTATCTGCTCTGGCGCAGACATCGTCTCTATGACGGTCACAACCTGCCGTTCCTGTGCAAGCAGGCGATGCAGGAGGATCCGCATTTCCGCGACCGCATCGCGCTTTGCAGCGAGATCAACCATTACTACATTGAATCGCGCTACCCTGCCGACTTCCTTCTTTCTCTGGATGAGGAATCCGTGCAGAAGCTGATCGTCGATACAACGGATATGCTGACCTTTGTCAACAGCCTTGTCAAGTTTGATTTTACCAGCTACCATGCGAAAAAAGCGGCAGGCTGACGGTGCATCTATGGAACGTGAATACAAATGGATGATTCCGCAGGAGACGCTCTCCGCCCTCGCAGATTTTCTGCATCAAGCAGAGAAGCGGATCTCGCATGATATGCTGCACATGGCAGCGATCTACTATGACACCGCAGATGATCTGGTATACAAAAACGGCGCCGCTCTGCGCATCCGGCAGGAGAATGACCGCTCGGTCTGCTGCATGAAGCGCACGCTGAAAAAAGAAGGCGCGCAGGCACTTCGGGAGGAATACGAGGTCGAAGCGGCAACGCTTACCGAGGGACTGAAAAAGCTCCCGTCGGCAGGCGCACCGCAGGCGCTCTGTGATCTGCTTGCGGATCAGACCTTCCGCGAGCTCGGCAGAACCGATTTCATCCGCAACTGTTATCTGCTTGAAATCAGCGCAGATGCGTCATTTACGGCAGAATTCGCAGTCGATGTCGGCGCACTGGGCGCAAGCGGCGCGATGCAGCCCTTTGAAGAGCTGGAGCTGGAGCTGAAATCCGGCGACACCGCAGCGTTCATTGCATATGCCGAAATGCTCGAGCGGCAATTTGCACTGATTCCGCAGAAGCGCTCAAAGCTGGCGCGAGCAATCGCAGCAGCCGCGCAAAAAGATTCTCAGTAACCGACAAAATTTGATTCGGAGGACATGAAATGGGGATTTCTGATTTCCTGTACAGCATCAGAACCGGACTCAAAACGAAAAATGAGAACGGAACCGTCACACTCATCGGGTACACGAAAAAAGCGGATATTTCCGGAACGCTGACCATCCCCGAAGACATCGCCGTCATTGCAAAAAGCGCGCTGAGCAGCACCGAACACATCACCAAGATCATTGTGCCGGATACAGTCAGGCAGATCGGCGAGCACGCATTCTCATTCAGTCAGGCGTTAGAGGAGATCGTCCTGCCGGAATCGCCGGCTGCGATTACCGATGCAGTCGGGCTGCTGGCGGACTGCAAAAAGCTGAAAACCGTACAGCTTCCTGCCGGCATGACCGAAATCCCTTCCTTTTTCCTGAGCCACTGCTATGCGCTGGAGGAAATTGTCATTCCGGAGGGCGTAGAGGAAATCGGCATCGGCGCATTTGATACCTGTGAAACGCTGCGGTATGTCCGTCTGCCGGAATCGCTGAAAATCATCGCATGCGGTGCCTTTTACGGATGCAGCGCGCTGCAAAGCATCAATCTGCCGTCCGGACTGGAAATGATTGAGCCGAATGCATTTGCTGCATGTCCGAATCTGAAGCGACCGGAAATTCCCGAGGGCTGCGATACCGACGCAGAAGCCTTCGGATCATAATGCTATCATATATTCTCCCCGAAGGAGGCGATCCTTTGGATCTTACAAAAGCGGTTGATTCCGCAGTCAAAACGCTGATTCTGCTTCTTGCCGGCTTCACGCCGATGCTGCTGGCAGCGCTCATCCTGTTCATGAGCCGGGATGATACCTTTGAAACGCTTGCATACAGCATCGCGCTTCTGCTCGGCGGCGCACTTTCCGCATGGATTGCGGATAAATTCTATAAAATACCGCTCAGGGATTTTTGCGGCACACTGAATCTGCCGATCATGCTGTTTGTGATCATGGCGGCAGTATTCTGGAGCATCTCGGGCTGCTTCCTGTTTTACGGCTCCGAGCTTGAGGGCAAATTTCCGCGCTATTACGGCAATATGGGCGTCCTCTCGGCGTTAAAGATCTTCGGTATTTCGTGGCTGACGCCGGTCGGCGAGGAGCTGCTCTACCGTTTTTCGATCATGAACCTGATCCGCCGGAAGCGCAAGGAACCGATCGTCAACGCATCCGCGGTGCTTTTGACGTCGATCCTGTTCATGATTCCGCATCTGCTCGCCGGAACAGACGGCATGCTCAGCCTGTTCCTGTTCGGCTGTATTGCAGGCTTCATCCTCGTGAATACGAACAACATCATCTACCCGATCGTATTTCATGTGATCTCGAACCTGACGAACATGCTGTTCTATAATAAGATCGCCGCCCATGCCGATTCCAACGACTGGCTCTGGGTGACGCTTCCGCTGGCGCTGTGCTTCCTCGGCGGCATGATGTTCGCCGCAAGCAGAATCGCACCGGAGGAACCCGACGAACCGGATGAACCGGAAGCATCTGCGGAGCCGGAACCGGTTGAAGCAGATGAGGAAGATGACGAGCCGGTTCCGCGCGAGGTTGAATCATTTGCAGAGGAACAGCCCGAGCCAATCCGCGCCGAATACAGCGACGAGGATCAGAGCTATACACATTATTTTGACGGAGACTATGACGATGAGCGTGAAGAATGAACGCATCTGCATCGGGGATGCAGAATGTGAGACAGCATCCTTCGGCAGCGGCAGCCGGCATCTGATCATTCTGCCGGGCGCCGGCGATGCCTTCAAAACAGTCAAGGGCATGGCGCTCCCCCTCTCGCTGATGTACCGCAAATTCGCAAAAGTATACAATGTCCATTTTATCAGCCACCGCTATGCAATGCCAAAGGGCTTCACCACAGCGGATATGGCGGATGATATCGCGCGCATCATGGAGCAGAAGCAGATCGAAGAGGCAGATGTTCTCGGTGTATCGCAGGGCGGCATGATCGCGCAGCAGCTCGCGCTCCGGTATCCGGGCAAAGTGGGGAAGCTTGTGCTGGCAGTGACATCCGCACGCATGTCCCCCATGACGCAGGAGGCAATCTCCGCGTGGATGCTCTGGGATACGCTCGGCGCATACGACCGCCTGATGCAGGATACGGCAGAGCGCTCCTATACGGAGGATTATCTGCGAAAAAACAAGCAGCTTCTGAAAATTGTCAACCGCACGACAAAGCCTGCCGAACCCAAGCGCGCACAGATTATTTTCGCATCCTGTCTTTCGCACGATGCTCTGGATCAGCTTGGGGAGATTGCAAGCCCGACGCTCGTGATCGGCGCAGAGAAAGACCGGATCGTCGGCGGCGAGGCATCAAGGCTGATTGCCGCGCGCATCCCGAACAGCAAGCTCATCATGTATGAGGAATACAGCCACGCCGTCTATGACGAGGCTAAGGATTTCTATCCCCGTATCCTGACGTGGCTGACGGAGCCTGAAAGGAGTCCGGTTCATGAGTGATTCACTGACAATCCGCACGCCTGCAAAGATCAATCTCTCGCTGGATATCACCGGCAAACTGCCGAACGGGTATCACACCATGCGCAGCATCTTTCAGACGGTCGGCATATATGACACGCTGACATTCACGAAAACCGCGCCGGATGAGCCGCTGCGCCTGACCTGCAATGTACCGGATGTTCCGTGCGATTCGCACAATCTGGTATGGAAAGCGGCGGTGAAGCTGCTCGGCGAAAATCCCTGCGGTTTGCGGATTCATCTGGAAAAGCAGATCCCCTCGCAGGCTGGCATGGGCGGCGGCAGTTCGGATTGTGCCGCAGCACTGAAGGGCATCCGCAGGCTGTTTGATCTGCCCGTAACGGACGAATCGCTGCATGAAATCGCGGCATCGCTCGGTGCAGACTGTGCATTTTTCCTGTACGGCGGCACATGTTATGCAGAGGGAATCGGCGACCGCCTGACGCCCCTGCCGGAGCTTCCGCGTTATCCGCTGGTGATTGCAAAGGGGACATCCGGCATATCGACACCGGAGGCATACCGCCGTCTGGATGCATACAGCGCTCCCCTGCCGCAGCATACCGATCATGTAATCAGCGCGCTCAGTCAGGACGCAGATACGTTATTTTCGGTATGCGGCAATCATTTTGACGCGATCACGGATCTGCCCGAGGTCGAGGTCATTCGCCGGATCATGAAGCAGCACGGCTTAAATCCGGTATTATCGGGCAGCGGCGCAGCAGTCTTTGCAGGATGTGCCGAGCCGCAGCGATTGGAAGCCTGCGCCGCCGATCTCCGCGCAGCAGGGCTTGCATTCGTCTCCGTGACCGAAACCGTACCGGAGTGATGATGCGGTATCTCCGATGGATTGATCATGAGGGCGTTGCCCTCAAACTCCCACCAGAGGGATACTATCCCTCTGGACTCCCATTTTTGTGTGAAAATGTGATAAAGCCGCTCCTGTTTTGGCAAATGGAGCGGCTTTTCTGTCGGCGCACAGCATAATAAAAGTTTCGCTCAAGCCTTTTCAAAGGCTTGCAGGTTTCCAAAGGGCGGCGCCCTTTGGTCGCTCGTCGCAACGAGCGAAACGCCCCCAGCGTTCAAGAGCTCGTGGGCTTGGGCACCTGCGATAGAGGCGCCCATTCAAAATAGCATCCGCGCAGCGGATACATTTTTCACGGTATCTCCGACGGATTGATCATGAGGGCGTTGCCCTCAAACTCCCACCAGAGGGATACTATCCCTCTGGACTCCCATTTTATGTCGAAATGTAAGAAAACCGCTCCCATTTACGCAATAGGAGCGGTTTCTTTTATTGATATTTCCGCGAATCAGAAGCAATCCGCCTGTGTCACCTGATTACTTTCCCTCGTGGAAGAAGTAAGGCAGTGCGTCATAGACATAGTGGCGGACAATGCCCCACCAGTGCGTCTCACCCGGCGCCTCAAGGAAGTAGAGGTTGCCCTTGGAGAAGTCACTCGTATAGGTAAAGCGCTTGGTATCGCTCTTGAGGGTATTCATGAGCGGAACCATGTTGCCGTAAGCGATGTCCTCGGTACCGGTTGCAGCAAAGATGTAGTAATCGTCCTTCTGGTAGCCGCCCTTGTCGATCGCATTCTGAACGCCTGCCGCGCCGTCCCAGCTATGACCGGAAAGCGGCATATAGTAAGCGCAGATATCGAGGTTATTGCAGAACATTCTCCATGTCGAACCGCCGCCCATCGAGAATCCGCCGTATGCGCGGTGGAAGCGCGACTTCTTGAGATCCTCGATCGAGGTAGATTCCGCATAGGTGGAATACTTGCCCTCAACATACGGGATAATGGTCTCGCGCATTTCCTTCCAGACATCGCCTGCGCCGTCCGGAGCCTTGTTGAAGGTCGGGGTAACGACGATCATCGGCTCGATATCGCCGTTTGCGATCATGTTGTCGAGCATGACGTCGATGTTGATGCCGTTGTCGTTGAAGCAGGTTTCCTCGCTCTCTCCGCCGCCGTGCATCAGGTAGAAGATGTTGTACTGCTTGGACGCATCATAGCCGTAGGGAACATAGACATACATGGTCTTGTTGCCGTTGATGCCGTTGTAGTTCTCCTTGATGACCTGACCGTGATTTGCAGGCTGATCCTTAAAGTAGTTCTTGCCGTTCTGCTCCGGAGCCTTATGGAAGGTCACGTTTGCATTGTAGTTATAGGGCGTATATTCCGGCTCATCCGGAACGATCTTATCGAGATACTTGTCGGTCTTGCCGGTGAGGAAATCGACATACCATGCAATATCCTCAGGCTCAAGAACCTTGTTGCAGTTGATATCAGCGGGCTTGATCTTGGTCTTATCGGTCTCGCCCTTGAGCAGCATGGACTTTGCATAGGAGAGATCGACCGCGCTGATCACGCTGTCGCCGTTGACATCGCCGAGGATACCGGAATCCTTATTCTTGGTAATCACACCGCCGAACTCATTGACTTCGGTACCCGGTGTAACGGTGGAAGTATCGCCGGTTTCCTTGAACTGCCACCAGTCCACATTAAAGAGGTAGCTTTCGCCGCCGGAGAACTTGAGGAACAGATCATGCTGACCGGTCGCGCCTGCGCACTTGCCGCTGACGGTTGTCCATTCCTGCCAGCCGCCGGTAACGGGAACATCGACCGTACCGATCACCGGACCGTCAACCTTATCGAGATGCAGCTCAATCTTACCGCCGGAGCCGTTCGAGGAAACGGATGCATAGAATTCCGCAGCACCCTTCTCGCCGAAGTCCACACCGGAAACCTTCGTATAATCGCCGTTTTCGATGAAGCCGATTGCGAGCGTACCTGCGTCGATCTTCTCAGTCTTGATGCCGGAAGCGAAGTTGATGGTCTCCGCCTCAACGCGCTGATACGGATTGAGAGCTTCGAGCTGCTTCGGACCTTCATCGGTGAAGTTGATCATCGGAATGGAGCCGTCCGGATTGAACGTGAACTCCTCACAGCTTGCGCTTCTGTTGAAGGTACCGCCGCCCTTGAGGCCGTTCTTGTGATAGAAGAGGTAGGAGTGATCCTTATAGTCGATGATGCCGCCGTGCGTGGTAAAGCAGTTCGACTGCTTCTGGATCTGGTTGCCGAATTTCCACGGGCCGGTAACAGACGGCGCCGTCGCATAAGCCTGGCTCTCGCCGCCGTCTGAGCCGTAGAAGCAGGCATAGACGAGGTAATAGAGATCCTTATGCTTGTAGATCCACGGACCTTCACCGTAGCCGCAGCCGTTCTTGCCGGGGCCGAAAGCCTTCGTGGTCATCGGGAACTCCTGAATCTGCCCGTCGAGCGTGACCATATCCTCTTTCAGCTTGACATAGTAGCAGGTCGGGTTGCCGAACATGAGCCATGCCTGTCCGTCGTCGTCGATGATGACAGTCGGATCAATGTACCACCAGTTCGGACCGCAGAGCGGCTTGCCGAGCACATCCTTGTAGGGGCCTTCGGGATTGTCCGCAACCGCAACGCCGATGGCTCTTCCGCCGCCGGATTTATTGGTAGTCGTGAAGTAGAAGTAGTATTTGCCGTTGCGCTCGATGCACTGCGAAGCCCACGCGTCATTCGCATTGCACCATGAGAAGTCGGTATCCTTGAGGATCATGCCGTGGTCGGTCCAGTTCTGCATGTCCTTTGTTGAGAACGCCTGCCAGCCGATCATCGTGTAGTTGCTGTTGGCAGCGTCCTTGTCGCATCCGGTGAAGACCCAGAGCTCATCACCGAATACAACCGGTGCAGGATCAGGTGTAAAACTTGTCTGCACAATCGGGTTGTGGGCGGAGGCATCGAGGACGCTTGTCTGCGCAACTGCACCGAGACAGATCATCGCGCCGGCAGCGATGCCGAGACGGATTTTCTTTTTGATTGATTTCATGGATATTCCCCCTAAGTATATAATTTCTATTCTTATTATAACCTGACTGCTGTACAAATACAATGTGTAATTACAAGAAAAACTGGATAAAATACATATATTCAAAGTATGCAAAAATGCCGCGACATGCTCCGTCTGCTCCTGCACGGCAGCAAGGACAGGATTGCGCGCTCTGCACTCGCGGTCACCGAGCGAAAGGTAGACGGCATCCGGTTTCCGCACCGGCTGATTTTCACGCAGATACGCAGAAAACTCAGGATACCAAAGGGAGCCGGAAACACTCGCGCCGCCGCTGAACAGATCGGTATTCCAGAGCGCATAGAGCGCAAAAAGCCCCGCGAGCGAATACCCTGCAATGAGATTCCGCTTCGGTGCAAAGCCGCACGCCGCGCAGACCTCCGGCATGATGCTGTCTGTCAGAATGTGCAAATGTGTATCGGCATTTCCTGCAAAGGGCGGCTCATTTTTGAAGAGCGCAGGCGCCTCCCACGGCGAGAGAACGGCATTCCAGTCCGGATCCGGCACAGCGATTGCCGCGACAGCAGTATTCGCCTGCATCTCCTCCGGCAGCAGATCAAAAGCGACCTGCGCCTCATCGGAAAAGGTATGCATCCAGACGACGGTTTCCGCCTGTTTTCCGCCGAAAACCGTGATATCCCTGCCGCCTGCCTGCAGCTTCATCATCGGTTATTCACCTGCTCCGGGTAGAGATCGTGATGCGTCAGGCGATCCCACGCGACCTGCTCCCATTTTGTCCCCGGCATGCCGTAGTTGCAGTAGGGATCAATGGAGATGCCGCCGCGCGGTAAAAACTTGCCCCAGACCTCGATATAGCTGGGCTCCATCAGTTTGATAAGATCATTCATGATGATATTGACGCAGTCCTCGTGGAAATCCCCGTGATTGCGGAAGCTGAAGAGATAGAGCTTGAGCGACTTGCTCTCGACCATTTTGATGCGCGGCACATAGGAAATGTAGATCGTCGCAAAATCCGGCTGACCGGTGATCGGGCAAAGGCTGGTGAATTCGGGGCAGTTGAATTTGACGAAGTAATCGCGTCCGGGGTGCTTGTTCTCAAAGGTTTCGAGCACCGAGGGATCATAGTCCTGCGGATATTTGGTATGCTGATTGCCGAGGAGCGTAATGCCCTCCTGTTCTCTGTCGCGTTCGTTCATAATAAGGCCTCATTTCTTAATATTTGATTACAAATTTGTAATTGTTGTACGAAAACGTGCAACTTTTGGCGGTTTTGGTACCCCTATATAGAGGGAGGAGTTAGGAAGTAGGAAGCAGGAGAGAGGAAGTATTCTTCACTCATCACTCTTCACTTTTCTCTATTCACATCTAAAAATCTTCCGCCTTTCTCCTTATTTCAATAACTCCCAACTATCTACAGATTCGTCCGCGCAGCGGACACCACAATTTCTCATTTCTAATTTCTCATTTCTAATTCACACAAAGTGTGGCGCTGCGGAGCGGTTGAAATGACAGAAGCGACCGGCTCCGGAAACGATGTCAGGCGGCAGCGAGATTCAACTCTTTACTCGAGCGCTCGGATCCGTACCGTCTGCAAACGCCAGCAGGCGCTTAGAACCTTGACAATTTCATAGAAAACGGATTTATGATCTGTGTATTTCGGGATTGCGAATGATGATTCTTTCCGGCTGCATCCAATCCGCTGCATCTGTTCCGGATCATGTTTTCGCAAGGACAACCGGCTGATAGTATCCGGATTCCTCCGGCATTTCAGCAAAGATGCCGCCTTTCCGCACCTGCCCGATAATGCTCCGGACCGCAGATTCCAGATCCGGTTTTGTCAGCATATGCGGCAGCGCATTGTCCATTGCAATGACAATGTCAAACTGCTCCGGAAAGACTTCCGCGAGCCTGCGGAAATCCGTATGAGCAAACCGAACAGAAACGCCGTGTTTCGCAGCACGTTCAGCAGCCTGAGAGAGCGCCGCATCCGAAAAATCGGAGGCAGTGACCGGATACCCAAGCGCCGCCAGCCCGATCGCCTGTGTCCCGATGCCGCAGGCGCAGTCGAGAATGCGCGCCGAGCGGTCAAATCCGCATCCGGAGAACAGCCGGTCAAGGATCGCCGC
The DNA here is from genome assembly GCA_021152595.1 of Clostridia bacterium. GTDB lineage: Bacteria > Bacillota > Clostridia > Oscillospirales > Ruminococcaceae > Firm-04. Next base: position 7,875 of record JAGKVC010000019.1, on the reverse strand, counting down.
CTGCTCGCTGACAGATGCATCCCAGTCGCGGAACAGCCTGTCATACTGTCCGGCAAGATTGTTATAAAATTGCTGTACAATATCCATTCTATCACCTTACAGCGCCGATGTGTCCGCGCTTCTTTCCGCAAAAACGCAGATACGGGGGGATTATTCCGCCTCTGCAACCGAATTGTTCAGCAGTTCAATGAATGCTTCCGGATTTTCGGCGATCAGCACCTTTTCATCCACATTTTCAGAGTCAACAAAAAAGACCTGCTGCGTGCTGCTGCACCAGTAGAAAAAGCTGCCGCCGTTGTCATAGGCAATCGGATACCAGTCCGCAGGGATAAAATTGCACATCGGCTCATCGCGGACATCATCGGCAGCATATTCAAAATCCATGTCGCCTTCTTCGAGCGTCACGAGATTTGCAGCAACAAATGTGCGTCCGCCGATTTCCATTTCGCACATTTTCATTTCGCCGCTGTCAGTTTTCGCGTAAAGCTGTCTCAGAATCTCCGGAAATACGATTCCGTATTTCTGTTCGAGATATGCAATCCGTTCCGCACTCTTTTCGCGGTTGTCAGTTTCATCTGTCAGAAAACGAAACATCGCCGTTCCTCCTTCATATCACATAAAAATCAGGCGTTTCCGCAAACACGCGGATTTCAAAGCTCCATCCGGATCAGAACCGGATAATGATCGGAAATTGTCATGTTCCGGTCTACTGTCACAGCCTTGCATGCCGTCACATACTCTTGTTTTACAAGCACATGGTCAATGCAGGTTTCCCGCGTCACGAAACCGGCTCTGTTCATCACCCGCTTCGTCGGCAGATTGCAGACACAGACATGCTGCTCCGGAATTGAACGGAACAACGCCTGATTCTCCGAATCAGGATAATCTCCTGCATTAAAATCCCCGAGAATCAGATCCGAGGGATTGCTTCTGAGCGCCTTCAGATACCCTGCGTTATCCTTCCCGTTTTTCGCATGAATGCCCAAAATTGTAAGCTCCCGCTCACCGGTGCGAATTACAACAGCCGCTTCGCGGTTTGTCGGGCAGCTTTCCGGATAGCAATCTGTTACCGCAGGCACAGCATCCGCAATATTTGTGAGAATGACAGTCTCCATGTAAACATAGCCGTTATTGAAATGACCGTTATGAATCATCTGAATCCTGCCGGAGCATCTCTCTTGCAGTTTCGTGAAAACATCATGCTGCGCCCAGTGATTTTCGGGAGCTTTATACGGAATCTGCTGCAATACGGCAACCGCATTCGTTTTTTCCAGAAACCGGAAGATATAGTCGAATATGTTTTCTGCATGTTCATTATGTTCAGTCAGTGCTGTGTTCCAGTTCAGAATCTCAAGTATCATTGTGCATCCTTCTTATCCGTCTGCAATCAGCCCAGCGCCGGATCCTTCACGCCGTTTGCCGCAAACGCCGCCGCACGGTCGCGGCAGGTTCCGCAGAGACCGCAGGGCTTCTCGCCGCCCTCATAGCAGCTCCATGTCAGCTCATAGGGCGCATGCAGGCGCAGTCCCTCTGCGACGACATCCGCCTTTGTTTTCCCGACGAACGGCGCTTTAACGCGAAGCTGCTTGCCGCTTCCGAGATAGATCGCGGTATTGATCGCATCATTGAATTCCTGTGAGCAATCGGGATAAGCGTTTCCGGCTGCATCATCCGCGTGTGCGCCGTAATAGATCACCTCGCAGCCGTGCGAAAGCGCGATGCTCGCCGCCGAGGAGAGAAACAGCCCGTTCCGGAACGGCACATAGGTCGAGACCGGCTTGCCGTTCGTTTCTTCGAGCTGCTCCGCATAGGATTCCTTCGGGACCTCCTGCGTACTGCCCTTGAGCAGCGAACAATCGGAATCCGCAAAGATTTCCGCGAGATCGAGCGTTTGCAGCTTCACGCCGTAATGCTTTGCGACTGCCTTTGCAGCTTCAATTTCCTTTGTATGCTTCTGTCCGTAGCTGACGGACAGTGCAAGCACATCATCCGCGCCGTATTTCTCAATCGCAAGCGCCAGACAGGTTGTGCTGTCCAGTCCGCCGCTGAATAAAACCAATGCTTTCATTTGACACCCTCCGTCAGCAGTCTTTGCAGATTCCAGTCCTCCTGAAATCTGCCGCAGAATGTCTGCGTGACGGTGCGCGCCGAAGCATTCCGGATGCCGCGTGCCGTCATGCAGCTATGTGTTCCGGCAATTACCACGCCGACATCCGGCGTGCCTGCCGCTTCCATGAGAATCTCCGCGATATCCGAGCCGAGCCGCTCCTGTAATTGCAGCCGCTTTGCCGCCATATCGCAGATGCGCGCGATCTTGGAAAGCCCGATTACCTTATCCTTCGGTACATATGCAACATTGACCGACATATCATACATCAATGCCATATGGTGTTCACAGTAGGAGAACACTTCAATATCGCGCACGACCACAGGACCTGCATTTTTCGGCGCCTCAAAGGTCTTGCCGAACATTTCCGCAATCTCGTGATTGGTATAGCCGATGCCCTCAAAAATCTCCGCATACATCCTTGCGACACGCTCCGGCGTCTCGAGCAGTCCCTCTCTGTCGGGATTCTCACCGAGCGCCAGCAGAATGCCGCGGACGTGTTCTTCGATCGCCTTTTGATCTATCATCTGAACCTCTCCTCAATTATCCATGAAAATGCGCTGCCAGCCAATGTGCAACGCCGTCCCTGTCATTCGACGGAATCACCGCAGATGCGTATGATTTCAGTTCTTCATCTGCATTTTCGACCGCATAGCTTTCATCCGCGCTCTGAAACATATCAATGTCATTTTTGCCGTCGCCGAACGCGATCACGCGGTCGCATTGCAGCAGTTCTCTGAGCTTTCTGACCGCATTCGCCTTTGTTGCGGCAGGCGGCATGATCTCAAGCCACTGTGTACCGGAATACATATCAGTCTGATAGACACAGTGATATTGATTCCGGTATGTTTCATAGATCGGCAGGAGCTTTTCCGGCGTATCTATGCAGGTGATGTAAAATTTGCGGCCTGCTTTCAGCGCCGCAGGATTTCCGACGGGATTTCTGCGGATATCGCCTTTTCTGCTGTCGAGAAAGAACTGCATGCCCTGTGTCGCAAGCTCCGGCACAAACGAAAATTTCTCCGCGCCGTCCTGAAAGCTGTAAACGATCGGATAGATTTCGTGCGCGGTCAGATCATCGAGCAGGCTGTCCGCCGCATCATCAAAATAATGCTCCAGCAGATGCGTTCCGGTCAGATTGTCGATCACGAACGCGCCGTTAAAGATGATCAGCGGAATTTTCGCATTCAGCCCTGCGGTCACTTTGCGCGCCGTGTGATAGGAGCGCGCCGTCGCATAAGAAAAGATCATGCCCTGTTCCGTCAGCGTGTTGATCACGCTGTTTGTGTAATCGGATGTCCGTTCGTTGCTCCGGAGCAGTGTGCCGTCTAAATCCGAAACATAGAGTGTGCGTCCGCTCATCCGGCATCCTCCGTGAACAGCTCCATGTCGATGCATTCCCATGTGCCGATCGGCATTTCGCACTGCCGCCTGCTGTATTCTTTGAAGCCTGCGGCGGTGTAGCAGTGCTGCGCGCTTTCGTTGTTCGCAAAAACGCCGAGGTCGATCCGCTTCACATGCAGATGCGTCTTTGCATAATCAATGCCGAGCCGCATCATCTGACTGCCGAAGCCCTTTCCCCTGTTCGCAGGATCAAGTACGACAAATCCGAAGCGCACCGATGTCTCATCGTTCTCATTCGGATAGCGGATGATAAAATGTCCGATTACGGTTCCTGCCGCATCGACTGCCGTCAGCGGGAAGAATTTTCCGCTTTCGGTCTGCGGTGCGTAGTTTTCATTGATATCCGCGCCCGTCAGCGGAAATTTGCAGAAGCGGTCCGCCGACCACTGATACAGCTCCTTTTCCGTCCGGAGCCATTTGCAGATGATCTCTGCATCATCTTCCTCATACGGTCTCAAAATCATCGCTGCACCGTCCCTTTCCGCATCTTCTGCTTTCCTGTAGACTGCCAGCACATATAGATCCTGATATGCATTGCGGCGGTCATAGATCACGCCGTCGATCACAGGCATCAGATGAAAAAAGTCCTCGTGATTTGTGCAGAATATGCAGTATGTGCCGCGTCCGAGCCGCAGTTCCTTTACCTGCACGCCGCAGTCGTCCATGCATCTGCGCATGCCGAGCTGCTCCAGATACGATTCAAAGACTTCCGGTTCGTTGTATGCCGGATACGCCATTTCCGATGCGAGCGCGGTCAGCTCCGATTTTACCGTCTCATAGGGCTTTCCGCTGAGCTTTGTCATCGTCCGAACCACGCAGCTCCGCGATTCATCGGACGGATTGTAATATGCAAATTCCATGTCATACACCCCGTTCATTCGGATCCCAGATGAATTTGTGAAGCTGTAATTGCAGCCGGAAATTTCCCATATGCTGCTCCTTCATGATCTCCACAATCTCCGCAGGCTCGATCCGCCCGAATACCGGACTGAGATACAGCGGACACTGCGGTTTGAACTGCGCTGCGATCTCCTTTGCGCGGAATACATCCGCACGCGAGCCGCAGACGAATTTCACGGTATCCGCTTCATGCAGCAGCGCAAAATTTTCAGTCAGCATATGCTGCTCCATTCTGCTCGAAGGGAGCTTGTAATCCATTGTGAAGCATGCGCCCGAATTCTGAAACGGTGCAAGCGCAACCGCGCCGTTTGTCTCGATCTCGACACGCAGTCCCATGTCCGCAAGACATCGGATCACATCCGCGATCTGCTCCTGCAAAAGCGGTTCGCCGCCTGTCAGCGTTACGGTCCGCACGCCCTGCGCCATTGCTTCCTCCGCGATTTCTTTGATCCGGCTGAGCGTTACATTTTCATGCGGCGCATCCTTGCCGCATGCCCATGCCGTATCGCACCAGTCACACCGCAGATTGCAGCCTGCAAACCGCAGAAACAGCGCAAGCGCGCCGGCAAGCTGTCCTTCGCCGTTGATGCTGATAAAATGCTCCGCGAGCCTGTAAGTCTGTTCCATGTTACACCTCGTAGCTTGCGCAGTTATCCGGCGTTTCGTAGACCGTCACGCGCAGAACCGGAATCCCCTCCGCTTTGAGCTGCGCATAAAACGCTTCTGCAAAGTTTTCAGCGGTCGGGCGGTACGGCACTTCGATCAGGCGAAAGTTTTCGTCCTGCAATGCCGCAAGCGTCGCAGATTTCAGTGAGCCTACTTCATAAATCAGCGCGTGATCGTAAAAATCCGCAAGACTGCGCACCGCGGATTTCAGATCGCCGAAATCTATGACCATGCCGCGCTTTTCGCCGCTCTCCTGCAGGGCTTCTGCGCCAGCCTCAACCTCGACCGTCCAGCGATGGCCGTGCAGATTTGCGCATTTTCCGCGGTATCCCGAAAGAAAATGTGCGCTGTCAAAGGCGGCGGATGTTTTCAGTTTATACATCTGATCTCTCCTATAAAATACTCAAGGTAAAAATGATATCAGTACGATTGCTGTTCCTGCAAACGGACATTCTGCCTTTTCCGATGCAAAATCATCTTTTACAGCAAAAGAAACAATCCGAGAAACATGCATGCACCGGCAAGATTGCCCTTTGCTGGAATTTTCGCCGGAAGCAGAATGATCATAAAGGACAGTGTGTTTATGACGCACGCCCACTGCGGAAGCGCTGTCTTCCCTGTCAGAATCAGAATAAACAGCGTAACCAGAAATGTCAGCAAGCCCAGATATCCCGCGATCATCGTTGCAATCGTCTTCATCTGAAATTCCAGTACCGCTTCCCGGGCTTCATCTGTTCTTCCGAGTTTTACATAGAGCCATTCGACGAGACCGCATATGATATGATGAACGACAATCGAAATCAGGAATATAACGGCGGAAACGAACATTACGGCAGATGCCGCTTCTGAATACTGCGCCATCCATCTGCTGAGCGCGAAATATCCGAATCCGAATGCTGTGATCGCATAAACGCCGAGCAGAATCGAAATCATTGCCCATTTCACCGGATAGTCACGGAATACCGCACGCATCTTTTCGGGAGACTTTAGTGCGCCTTTCAGATCCAGCCTTCCGTTCGGAGAATATCCCAGCAGACAATCGCAGATACCGCATAATACATGTCCGATCACAGCAATCAATAAAACCGGTTTCATCATTCCGTTACTCCGTTCCAGGCAGTTTCGCCGTAAATTCTGATCTGAATGCTGCTTCGGATTATATGCATCCTGAAACAGATCCCGAAAACAAAAATACTCCCGTCCGCACCGCAGACAGGAGTATCATCTTGATATTTCTGATACAGCCCTGGTTTTGTTTAGAGACAGGATGATGCAAACGAACTGTCTGCCGGCAGTGCCGGCTGCCATCTTGCGAAAAAATGCTTTCGGAACGCTGCGGATTCGCAAAATGATCTGTATACGCTTTTGATACTTATAGAAGTATAGCACAGAATCGCGGATTTGTCAAGCCGTCATCGCAATGCAATCAAAATCAGCAGACCGATCACGACCATGGCGACCGGAATCAGAATCGCCCAGTTTTCCTCCAGAAAATTCTTCTTCCCTGCTTCCTTTTTCGGCGCATTCAAATCTGCGACAGGCGGTATGCCCTCCTCCTCGTCCTCATCAATATAAACCGAATCTGCACCGCAGGCATAATGCTCAACCAGATCTTCCGTCTCCATGCTGTGCCAGTCCTCATCCGGAAACATTTTGTCAAATACCTTACAGCAGCGCTTGCAGAACCGTTCCTCTCCGTCCAGACTTTCCGTCCTGCATGCCGGACACCAGCGAATATCATTCGGATCCATCATAATTATCCCTCTTTTCCTGATTCAATGGCTTTCAATACGGGTATCGGCGATTGCTGATTTGATTATATCATATAATTACCCCAAATGCAATGGGAAAAGAAAAAAAAATACCGGATCTGCCGCAAAAAATAAAATCCGCTGAAATGAGCGTATCAGCCCCATTTCAGCGGATTATTCTTATGCAAATCTCGCACGCATATCAAAAGGCTTCTTCCGGACGAGCTTCATCTCCTCTGCCGGTCTGCCGACGGGAAGCACACAGATCAACGCCTCATCCTCCGGCACTTGCAGCAGCTCTGCGATGCGTTTGCCCTGTTCGTCTGCGTCGGTCACATGCCCCTCGATCCAGCAGCTCGCATATCCGAGCGCCGTAATCGCAAGCAGCATATTCTCAATCGCAGCGGAATAATCCTGCACGCCGTAGCAGCGGTCATTGCCCCAGCCGTCCTTGTACGCAACGATGCGCTTTGTCGTGACGCAGATCACCGCAGGCGCTGTCGAGCAGAATGAATCCATAATGCCGTAAATCTCAGAGAGCAAAGCCGGATCATCCACAGCAATCAGCGAGGTCGTCTGCTTGTTGCAGCCGGACGGCGCCGCAAGCCCTGCCTCCATAATCCGCTGCAGATCTTCACGCGGTACAGGCTCCGGCTGATATTTGCCGCGGTAGCTGTGCCGCGCTGCAATCGCTTCAAATAACTCCATATGCCCTCCGATTACTTCACGCCGGTCAGCTCATAGCCTGCGTCTGCGATCACTTCGCGGAATGCGTCCTCCGATACCGGAGAAGCCGTCTCCACGACCGCATTCGCTGCCTCGTGGCTCACGGACAGCACCTTGACGCCCTCCATGCCCTCGAGTGCCTTGCGCACATGTGCCTCACAATGCGGACACATCATGCCCTTGATTTCCAGTGTTGTATTTGCCATTTCATTCACCGTTCCTTTCATGGTTTCAGTTTTGATATCCGCAGCAGACGGGAGCGCCGCCTGCGCCGGTTTCTTCGGTTTGAACAGATTGAGCCGCAGCGCGTTTGTCACGACG
>JAGKVC010000158.1 GCA_021152595.1 Clostridia bacterium | reverse complement strand
ACCTCATTCCGCTTTACTGCGAGGGACTTTGCTCAGAGGAAACGCGCACACTTGTCGATGCGCATATCAAAGACTGCGATGCCTGCCGGAAGCTCTGCGAAGCAACACCGCAGGAGCCGCAGCCCGAGCCGGAGCAGATTCCCGATGAAGCAAAGGTATTCAAAAAGGTTAACCGGAAAATGAAAAAGCACCGGCTGCTCAGCTACGGGCTGCTGATTCTGCTGCTCGCCAGAATGAGTATGGCACAGGCTGCGCGTCTGCCGGGGGAACGGTTCCCGACCTTTGAAACCGTCTTTGAAACGATCCGTATCCGGTCGATCATCCATTCCATGAAGCACGGCAATACTGACAAGCTGACTGATTCATTTTTCTATACATTGCATAACTTCACCGGAGATCCATACAAAGAGGAAGCATACCGGAACGCTGCAAAGCTGATTCACGACACCTATCAGGCAGAATACGGCGATGCAAAGATGAAAAAAATCAAGTACAGCTCCGTCTATCTGGAAGGCAGCTATCTGAAATCCAGGGCTTCAATCACGGCTGAAATCGAATATTCCAACAACCAACTGCTTATGCTGACATTCGTAAACGGAAAGGAAGACGGATATACGCTCGTCACAAACTCCGCATATCTTGATTCTGAGAACATTCCGGAATCGGAGCCGGACAATACCAACTTATTCTGCGATGCAATCCATTATATAAATACTGCCTATGAGTACGAGCCGTTTGATTTGGCTTTGCAGTATATGTATGACAATGCCAGCGAGCCCAACATCGCATTCTGGAATTATTTCTCTAAGGAGCGCCGCGGATCCGTCAAGCACAATTTCAATATGTTCATATACAGGTATGAATACCGCCTGATTGACTCCGTGCTGTCAGCGCCGCGGTACGATCCGGAAGCCGATGCAATCTGCTATGATCTGGAACTCAAAGCCGGAGATGCATCCGGAACAGCCGTCCTGACAACCACCTTCATCCGTGACAGCAGCGGTCTGATTCCGCAGGATGTCTCGAAAAACAGAGTAGAAACAGACAACTGCACGCCCGAGCTTGCCGACGCCCTGCTGCACCTGTTTGCATCATAAGGTGTCTCCGACGGATTTATAATGGGGACTTACAGTATTGCTGCGCAAACTGTGCCCCAACCCCTGCTGGGGATATTATCCCCAGAAACCATGTTTATATATGAATATAAAAAAAGCCGCCAAATCAACGCAATTATGCGCATTTGGCGGCTTTATACTATTCATGCATAAAATGGGATTCTTAAGGGCTAGCAGCCCTTAAGCGGAGTTTGAGGCGGAGCCTTATTCCAAATCCATCGGAGATACCTCATTAACACACCTTTGCATAGCGCTCGGTTTCGATCGCGCGGTTCATGATCGTTTCCGGCGTCAGCTCGCCGCCTGCCACCATATCGAAAATTGACGCCGACGCACCCGAGACCAGCGCAGCGCCTGTCTGCGATGCCGTAACGGGGATATTCTGATTCCGCGATGCAACATTCCAGAAGACAATCTGCGGCAGCACATAGCCATACCGCGCATATCTCCGGCGCATTGCCCCGAACATTGTCAGGTCGTTGCCGCCGATGATGCAGGAATCAAACTCCATATCGGAGATGATGTAGAGCTTCGCCGGCAGATCCGCCTGCGGCAGATGATTCTTCACCGCCGTATTCAGGATCAGCTCAAACACAGCCTCGAGATTTGTATTTGCAGCCTCACAGTAGGTCGCGCAGAACAGCGTCTTTTCGACGATATCTCTGCCCTTGATCTCCACGAGCTGCGGATTCTTCGAGAACGTGATGAAGTGATTTGCGAATACGCCGCGGTTATGCTCCGCGAAGTACATACCCAGCGAGAGCGCAGCGTCGATCGGACGCGGCGAGCACCAGTCCGTATACATCGAACCGGAACCGTCCACGACAGCAAGCGCATTTTCTTTGCCTGCGCCGTATACCGGCAGATTTCTCCACGCAGCATCCAGCGCACGCCGCTCAGTCGCGGACATTTCGCCCTGCATTCTGCCTGTCCAGTTCGCGTTGCAGGCACGGATGATCTCGTAGGGGTACAGCGTATCCGCGTGCAGCACCGCCTCGTGCTTTTCGACCGCGGAGAGATATGCCGTGTAGCGGTCGTGGTCATTCCGGATGAACGCCTTGCGGTACTTCATCATTGCGCCCGAGGTCTGCTTCTCATAGGGGAAGGTGTAGTCACAGGTACGCAGCCGGTTCTCGATGATATCGGTATAGCGCCGCAGTGCGGAAAGCGACTTCCGGTACTGCTTTTCGTTCATGCCGAGCGCCTTTGCGACCTTTCTGCCCATGGCGCAGGTCTCCGCGGAGGAGGCATTGACAGAGGGCAGCCACTTTGCGAGCAGCGAAGCAGGCTGTTCCGTCTCCATCGCCGCTAGATCCGCCTGAAACTGCGTCCGGATCTGTGCCATAGCATCCGCCTCGCAGGATGTACCGATCAGCGCGCAGAGGTCGTCGAATCTGCCGTACTCAGCAAAGAGCGGCAGGTTCCGGCGGACGGATTCCGGCGCGATCGCGGCGAGTGTCTGCATAGCGATCCGGAAGAACCGGCGCTCACCCATACCGCCGCGGATATCGCGGACATAGAACAGGATCTTCATCGTCTTGACGGGATCCTCGATATATGCACGGCAGACGAGATCGGCGATCTCGGATTCTGCGGCACCGCGCATGCCGCCGGCACGGAAGAACAGATCCATGCAGTCTGTACCGGAGGAGCGGTGCGTCAGTGCGCCGTTCTCGGTTCTTGTAATATTCGATTCCTTTTTCAGCAGATTCAGCATGATATGCTCCTTTCCGGCTTTTGCCGTGTTGTATTTCATCTTTCCCGTCCGCAGGATCCACCAGACAGATTCACTCCTTCACGATCCCGCGGGATCGCAGGGCAGGATTCGAACCTGCGATTAACCACATCAAATGGGCTGCTGTAACTGTCTGCAACACGGCACCGTGATACACTTAACAGGTGATTTTACGAGCTGCGGTTGATGCCGTTCTCTGCGGACGGGATGTATTCCGGCTGATGCCGACACGGTTCGTTTTGTGGCACCGGCGGCATGGGCTGCGCCCCGCCCCTCCGGCGTAGAATCCAAAACAGGATGCTGTCTGAACCGTTATGCATCATACAAGGCACATTCTTTTCATCATAATTATTGAAGATGATCTGCTGTTTGTGCCTCTCCGGTTTCCATGGCTTTATCATATCACAAACCGGAACCAAAATCATCTAAATTTTTCTGCGAACACGCGCCGGTAGAACCTGTCGCCGACCTGCCGACCACAAATACCCCTGTGTACCTTGCAGCACACAGGGGCATCATTTCTATATGGATATCTGTCAGATCAGCATGCATCTTACGCCTTTTGCTTTTCTTTCCGTTCCGCCTTGTCGGCATACATGCGGTCATCTGCGATGCGGAACAGTGCATCGGGATCCGGCGCCGGATCAGCCGGTTCTGCATGGAAGCCGATGCTCGCCGCAACCTGATACGGCTTGCCGGAACTGCGGTTATACTGCTCTAAATATTCGCTCAGGCGGTGCCGGAACTGTTCCGCGCGGATTTCCGTCAGCGATTTCGGCACAAATCCGCCGACTGCAAATTCATCGCCGCCGAACCGCGCACAGATCTCATGCGTACCGCAGCAGGCCGCAAGCGCCTTTGCGACCGTGCAGATGGCGCTGTCGCCCTCCTGATGTCCGAAGCTGTCATTGATCTGCTTCAGACCGTCCAGATCGACCGAGATCACAAAGGCACAGAGATCCGCGTCATGCTGCGCGGCAGTTTCATTGCGGAATGCACGGTAGAAGCCGCGCCGGTTATAAAGCCCCGTCAGGTAGTCATGGATATAGAGCTTTTCCAGCTCCTCATTGGCGTTTTCCAGCGCGCGGTTGATCGAGCGGATCTGCATCTGCCCGTGGAAGGTGCCGAAGGAAGCATTCATCGCGTTCATAAAGGCGTGCATTTTCTCATAATCATCGACGGTGACCTCCGGCTGAAAGACGCAGTAGCCGAGCGTAAGATCAATGAAGTGCAGCGCGCAGACGATAATCGGCTCCTCGCGGCTCAGCATCATATCCAGATGCGGCACGAGCTGTTCACGCGGAATCGCACAGGGATCCGGCTGATACCAGAAATACCGCTGGAAGATCACATTGACGTTTTCGCTGTATGCAGAATCCAGCCTGTGATGCGCACCGAATTCCGGCTCCTGAAAAATATCCTCATTGATCGCAAAGACATTCGTCGGGAATACAAATTTATCGCTGAGGATTGCAGGGAGATCCTGCACCGATTCCATGCGCGCAATCGCGGACTGCACCGAGCACATCATCTCCTGACGCTGTGCCGAAAGCCGCAGGCTGTCATACATTTCCTGCGCAGCATCATTGATATTATAGAATGAAACCGGCTTGCAGCCGCAGGACTGCGAACGGATCATCGAAAAGCTGACGACATTCTTCGCCGGAACGGTCTCACCTCTGAGCATGGCTTCGATCGCATGGATGAGCCTGCTGCCCATCGTTTCGTAATCCTGCCGGCAGGTTGTCAGATGCGGAATATGATAGCGCGACTGGAGAATGCAGTCAAAGCCCGTGACGATGCAGTCCTCCGGGACGCGGCAGCCGTGCTTTTGCAGATAGGTACTGACGGCGATTGCCATGCTGTCATTCGCGCAGATGATCGCATCCGGATACGGACGCTCCTCCTCCTCGAACCATTCGCGCATGACATCCAGCGCCGGCGCATCCCAGAAGTAGCCGTAGCCGATCAGGCTGTCATCATAATACATGCCGCGCTCGGTCAGCGCCTTCCGGAAAGCCGCAACGCGCTGGTCGGAATACTGATTATTCTTCACGCCTGCCATCATCAGCAGGGATTTGGCATGGTGATCGTCAATCACATGCGCACAGAGGCGCTCGAAAATATCCGCATAGGAGAATGTGAAGCAGGTACAGCCCGGAACCTCCTTGTCGATCGTAATAACCGGCAGCCGGTGCGCCCTGCACCGCTCAATAATGGTATCGACGACCGGATCATTGAACAGAAAATGCGGAAAGATAATCATAGCGGAAAGCGATTCATAGGGAATCAGCTCAAAGACGCTGCGCTCGCCGTCGTCATTCGGATTGCCCCGGTCAAAGAGATCGGTGCAGCTGTTGAAGATCAGCAGACGGAATCCGTGCGCAACGGCATAGCGGTTCAGCGCTTTGACAAACGCAAACCGGTCTTCCATCTGGATAGTAGAGAGACATATGCCGATGAGTTTTTCAGAGATTGCTGCCATTGCGGTTCACCTCCTGCCGCAGTTCTTACCATTATTATATCATATTCTGTGTAAAAATGCAACCAGTTTTCGTGATAAAGTTGTGAATTTTATGTACATATGTACCGATTACATACCGGTCTCCTGTTCCATTTCATGATAGAGCGCGGCAAGCTCCTCACGGCATCCGAGGAATACCCTGCCCAGCACCGGATCAAACAGCGTACCGAGCGACTGCTCCATGATTGCAAACGCCTTGTCATAGGAATAGGCTTCCTTATAGCAGCGCTTGCTGACCAGCGCATCAAAGACATCCGCGAGCGCCATAATCCGTGCCTCCACGGGGATATCCTCCCCTGCCCGATGCTCCGGATAGCCGGTGCCGTCGAAATGCTCGTGATGAAAGTTTGCGATATTGACCGCGATGCGCACGAAGTCCTCATCATCGACCTCGCGCAGAACCTTTTTCAGGATCTTCGCGCCCTCCGCCGGATGCTTCTGCATTTCGGCATATTCCTCATCGATGAATTTGCCCGGCTTGCGCAGGATCTTATCATCGACGGCAATCTTTCCGAGATCGTGCATCGGGGCAGCCTTCGTGACATTGTGCAGGAAGCGCTGCGAAAGCCCGTACTGCTCCATGATATCGGGATATTCTCTGAGCCTGTGTGCAAAGATCCGCACAACATGGCTTGTCCGGTTGATATGACCGCCGGTACTGTTGTCTCTGCTTTCGACGACGCTCGCAAGACCGGTGATGATCGAATTCTGCACCTTGCGGATATGCTCGGTCTTTTCATCGACGGCGATTTGCAGGCGGCTGTTATAGCTGTTGAGCAGGCGCACATATTTCTGCTGTTCGGTATCGTCCTCGAGCAGCAGCCCGTAGCCGACGAGCGAATCCTTTTTGCGGATCTCGGTCAGCTTGCGCTCGAAAGCCTCCTCGCCCATTTCAAAATGGGTGGTATTTGCGGTGAACAGCGTATAAAGCTCATCGGGAATACGGTCATTGCGGCGGAGCTTGCGCAGAGCCGGAAAGAGCGTCTTTGCATGCTCATTCGCATCAAGATAGCCGTACTGATAATCGGTGATGATATAGGGATTCACCATCTGATTGAAAACCCACTCATGACCGGAATCGGTGACACCGAAGAAGCCGTCCGTCAGCATACTGATGACCACGGAAAGCAGCGAGAGGGAGCAGAAAACCGGCATCAGCTCGAGATCGGGCTTGACCGCCTCCTCCAGTACAAGCGCGGCAGCAATGATAAACTGCGCCCCCGTCAGCCGGAAGAGATTGATCTGCTCAGCCGGCAGCTTGTTCCGCCGCATCTGAATCACCGCATAGACCATGCCGGCGCAGAGGATCGCTAAAAGCGCGATATTCCGCGTAAAATACAGCGGCGACTGCTCCGCGATATGCGCCGTGAAGATATGGAAGGTCTCGTGCCGGATGAAATAATAATGCCCGATGCACAGCTCGCGCATTTTCTCATTCCAGTGAATCACCACAACGGCACATTCAAAGCACGCCCAGCAATAGAGCGGCAGCTTCGGAATTTTAATGCGCAGATACGCAATCAGGAAGGTAATGAAGAAATAATAGAAGATCGCGTTTCCGAGATATTCAAATCTGACCGCCATAGAGGCTTCCGCTTCGGTCTGTGCGGTCTCCATCAGCAGCGTGCCGATGTTCATAACAAGGCAGCCGAGGCTGGTCAGCAGCAGCCGGATACTGCTGTCGCTCTGCTGCTTCTGGACGAGCAGAGCCACGATGCCTGCAAGCGGAATGACAATCGCAAGCACCTCAATCGTGATAATCAGCATATCAGCGCCTCCTTTCTGATACAGGGTTCTGATTTATTCTTTTTTCATACAATTTTATTATACCATATAAGCGAAGCGTTTATGGTATAATTGCCCGATATGCAGGGAGCAAATCTTTGATTTGCGGATCTGCAAGGGCATAAAAATAAAATATAATGAATGCGTTTGCATTCATTATACCAGCTTGTCGATAAAGGTATCGCTGCGCGATGATTATAATGGGGCGCTGCCCCATACCCCGCCAAAGGGATGCTATCCCTTTGGAATCCCACTATAAGA
>JAGKVC010000018.1 GCA_021152595.1 Clostridia bacterium | reverse complement strand
AATCCGGACACGAGAACTGCAATCGGTACAATGCAAGCGCTCTTTGAAATGGAAGACAATGGACTGTTTTATCCGGAAAAAGTGAATGGAGAGCCGGTTCTGTCATTCGGGCAGAAAGATTGTTCAGACACAGCTTTGGCGATACAGTTGTTCATGCATCAATGGACAGACAAAGCTGAGCAACTGCGGAACGGCGAAATCACACAAGAAGAATATGACCAGTGGAGATACCATTATCAGAATTAAAAGGAGAACAGCATGTCAATAGGATCAAAAATACGCCTTTAATCCGGACACGAGAACTGCAATCGGTACAATGCAAGCGCTCTTTGAAATGGAAGACAATGGACTGTTTTATCCGGAAAAAGTGAATGGAGAGCCGGTTTTATCATTACGGCAGCACAATCATTCAGATCCGGCTTTGGTGATGCAGATGTTCGTGCGTCAATGGACAGACAAAGCTGAGCAGCTGCGGAACGGCGAAATCACACAAGAAGAATATGACGAATGGAGATACCATTTTCCAGAATAGAAAGGAGGGCTGAAATTGAGCCTGTTTAAGCTAAGTAATCAGATATTCAAGCAAGGCTTGGGTGTCAAGGAACTGTGCGTGTATGCGTATCTGTGCAGCATCCACGCTACAGAGCAGACGCTGGAGCATCAGGAAATCGTCCATGTAAA
This sequence comes from Clostridia bacterium, assembly GCA_021152595.1. Lineage (GTDB taxonomy): Bacteria > Bacillota > Clostridia > Oscillospirales > Ruminococcaceae > Firm-04. Next base: position 27,621 of record JAGKVC010000018.1, on the reverse strand, counting down.
GCAATCGACAATCGGTGAGAACTGCGGTATCAGCTCCGTTCAGACTGTTAAGAAGGTCATGGACAAGCTCATTGACAAAGGGCTTGTAACGCAGCTGCAACGCAGCGTGAAGCACGGCGGATACAAAGGTACATATTATTATAGTATCAAGCAGCTGCCGCTGACAGGCGGTTACTTCTTCGTAGAGCGCAAGGCTCTGAAACAGCTCACACCGCGTCAGATGTTCGTTTATCTGTTCATCTGCAAGAGCTGGGATGCGAAGATTAATGACTGCTGGAACAGCTTTCAGGATATTCCTCGAAGAAGTTTTCATTGTTTACTGCTCTGGCGAGCAATTCCATTGCGCGAACAGCATCACAGCGTTCCTTCTTATCCATAGTGTAGCCCTTTCTCCCCGTCATGCCGATAGGACAGCTCATTGCTTTATTTGCCGTTAAACCAGTCATTCCATTCTTCGTCAGTAGGCGCATCACCATAGAGGTCTTCGGTATCGTCCGCTTCCTCTTGCTCTGCTTCATACTTGTCAATGATCCGGTTGATCTGCTCGGTTGTGGTAATCGTAGTTCTGATGTCTTTCATAAAGTTCATGGTTGATTCTCCTTTGCGCTTTGGTTTCGTCTTACCTGACACTATTATTATAGCATATACGCGCGTATATGTCAATATAAAAGCGCAGGATTTGTGACGAGCTACAAAATATACACGCGTATATATATCAACTTTGTACTCTATTTCGCTTGAAATTCTATCCGGACTTGTGGTATACTAAAAAGGAAAGGATGGTGCTGCATAATGTACGATGAAGTAGCCAAGAAAGCATCTATGAAATACATGAAGGAGAAGCGCGAAAACCTGAATATGAACTTTCCGAAGGGCAAGAAGGCAATCTTCAAAGCCTACGCGCAATTCAGAGGTATGAGCCTAACCGAGCTGATTACCCAGCTGATCGAAGATGACATGGAAAAACATCATTTCATTCCTGAAGATAAAAAGGAAGATACCGAATAAAAGTGTACTGTTAGAGCACACCCTAATGACATATTCAAAAAGACTTGAAATGTGTGTCATATAAGTTACTTTTTATATTTCGGGATGTGTCATAAGCAAAAGTACACCCTATCGGTATTATTTCTTTTCAGAATAGCATTTTTGCAATCAAACGTGATTAGGAGGACTAAGTATGGAAACCGGTAAAAATTTTATCTATATCTTTACAAATCCGGGATACCAAGACATGGTTAAAATTGGATACACTAAAGATGTGGAAGCGAGAAGAAAAGGATTAAACTCATCGGGAGTTCGCGACGCATTTGAGATTTATGCATCTTACTTGATTAGATATCGCTTTGACACGTCCGTAGTCTTGCCGGAATATGTCAATATAATGTTTATGACTCCTGTAGTAAGGGAGCAGATTGCTGTTATGCGCAGACAGGGCGGTGGTCAATATAACTTGAACAGCGATGAAATTGGAGCAATTAGAATCCCGGTTCCGTCAATTCGAGAGCAGACAGCAATTATAGAAAAGTATTATTCTACAAAAGACGGTGCCGATACATACTATCAGGAAGCAAACAGACTGAGAGAAAAAGCAGAGGCTGATTTTGAGCAGGCAATATTCTTATGAGGACTACCTGAAAAGTTGCTACTAGTAGCAACTTTTCAGCCGATCTCTGTAAACCAACTATTTTCTTTCGCCGGTGACGATCTCATCGGCTATCTTTTTTTCAGAAAGGCACAACGCGAAACAGAGTCCCCGTGGAATACACGAGGACTCTATTTTTAACCCCAAGAAATCGAAAGTATCCAGCAAATCAGTATCCCGGCGATAATCATTACAAAAAATGCCGCAAGCCCAACAAACGCCAAGCAAAGAAGTGTTCCAAGCAGTCCAATCAAACACCCAATTCCGATATTAGCAGCAATCAGAAGACCTCCGGAAACCAGACTGCGCCAAACGCCGCCGTCAGACAGCAGCGAGATCAGCTGCGCCACAAATGCTATTCCTATCACAGCCAAAAAAATCCAGTTTAGCAGCTCTGCTCTTTCCATGAAAGAGTCCCGTGAAAGTTCAGAATAAATAATGTCAATGATTGCTGCAAGACCGATTAAAAGCGCAGGAAACAAACGTGTTTTCATCGTCAAGGGTTTGCCGCCAGAAACGGCTATTTGTCCAAGCGGAAGCTGCGAAAACAGAAATACAAGCGGTCTTGAAAAAAGTATTTCAAACACAAGTGCAACTAAGCTCACAATGACAAAAAGCGGATTATAGTTCAGACCACTCAACAGCAAATAATAGGCGCTATTCAAAAAGGTATTGGATGATATTGCATACAGTTCAGGCTCGGTAGGCGGTGGCGTTTTGCTGATAGCATATACAAAAGCGACAATCGCTGCTATACATAGAAGGCAGCAAATTACAGAGCCAATCATTTTGAATACATGTTTTACGTCCCTCATTGCAAAGCCCTTCCTTTAATTTGTATATGAAAAAATCCTTTGATGTAAAAATATCAAAGGATTCCAAAAAATTCTATTGAGACTATTGACAAGCAACACAAATTGTGCTATAATGAACCTAGTGCTAATAAAGCATCCCACGGAGCGTAAACGAATTGGCGTTCGCCTACGCCCCATAATCAGATCGGTGAGCAAACACCTACTGACTTAGCGAGATGGCTATAGCGTGTTTTCATTATAACACGATTTCATAGTATTGTCAAGCCCTTTCAGTTCGTTGTTTGCAGCAGGACTGAGAGGGTTTGCTTTTGTCCTAGCACGTTATACCGATTGGTTTGACGGTCATTCGGTATAAAGCACATTGAAAACAGAATACATTTTGATTGACGAATTTTCACTTACGGTCGCACGAGCCTAGACACAGCCCTGTCCGGTTTACCGGATCACACCTTACGTTTGCTAAAAGGAAGGGTAGAAAAGTTGCTACTAGTAGCAACTTTTATGCGAGCCGCCCGCAAAGGAACAGTAGCCGGGGAACAATATACTCCTGCAAATTGCAAACAATCGGCAATCAAAATATGCCTTTTGGTATGATGCGCGAAATAGGTCGTAAACCATTCGATTTACAACCTATTTGCTTGAAAATAGTGGTCGAGGTGACAGGACTTGAACCTGCGGCCTCTGCGTCCCGAACGCAGCGCTCTACCAAACTGAGCCACACCTCGTTATTTGTTTTTCACAGCCTTCCGTTCCCTGACTGCTTTGCTATTATAGCACAAAGTTACGAAAATGTCAAGAGGAAATTCCGCAATTTGCAAAAATTATCAGAAAACACAATTTACCCCTTGAAATTCATAAAGAAATGTGGTATAATGATACCAGATTGAGGGTGACAAATCCTAAATTCAAAGAAATATCTGGAAATTCCGGATTATAGGTGTGCGGGCCCTGTGCAGCTAAGCACCGTGAACCATGTCAGGCGGGGAACCGAGCAGCATTAAGCGGATCGCTGGGCGTGCCGCAGTCAGCCTGCACACCTATGCTCCGGAATTTTCTGTCTGTCAGGCATTCAGCCGGATCGGGGGCACAGTATGGGCGACAGACTCAGAAAATATACGAAACAGCTCGGGAAGCTCGCCTTTCAGGCAGGGATGCCCGGCTTGCTGATTTACGGCGTTCTGATCGGCTCATTCGTTCTGCGCGGTACACCGCATAATGATCCGTTTGAGCCTGCTATGTATCTGCGGCTGCTGATCCTCTGCTACCTGACGGCTTTCATCGTCAACTGCGTGCTGCATTACAGGGACATGATCCACGCGATCCTGCGCTCCGATGAGCACCTGATCGGCAAAAACTTCGGCGGCTTCCGCAAACAGGACAAGCTGTTCTGTTCCGGTATGGAAGCCTATGCTGCGGATCATCCGCGCGAGGCGCTGGAGTATTTCCTCGCCGTGCAGAATGATTTTGAGCTGAGTGAATCCGAGACCGGTGTTCTCTCCTTCTATCTCGGACGCTGCTACCAGATGCTCGACTGTCCCTCCAATGCAGTCACCTATTATCAGACAGCGCGCGCAAAAGGCTTCTCGGAACCCTTTGCCAAGCTCTTTGAGGCGCGCAGCTATTCCGAATGCGGCGACTTTGAAAACAGCCTTGCGCTCTTTGAGGAGCTGCTCGCAAATGATCCCCCGCCGGAATTCTTCTTCCTCTATACCGATATCGGATACCTCTACATCAAGCAGAAGCAGCCGGATCAGGCGGAGGAATGGTTCCGCAAATCCATTGAGAAAAAACAGAACTATGCCTTTGCGCTCGGCGGAATGGCAATCGCTTCCCTGCAAAAGGGCGATTTTTCTGCGGCGCAGGAATATCACTATAAGGCGCTGGTCAACCGGCTCGAGAATGCGGTCAGCTTCCGCAAATATTACGACGAGACCAAACGCCTGATGCTGGATGCGCATCCGGAATGGTCCGAGAAAACCGGTGCTATGCCCGAACAGCAGACAGCACAATCCGAAGCATAACATCATACAAAGGAGCGTGAGAGGCTTTGGCAGCATATGAGGCGCTCTACCGCAAATGGCGGCCGCAGACCTTCGATGATATTGTTGCGCAGCCGCATATCACGCGCACACTCAAAAATCAGATCATGCACGAGAAAACCGCGCATGCCTATCTGTTCACCGGTTCGCGCGGTACCGGCAAAACAACCAGCGCACGCATCTTTGCAAAGGCAGTCAACTGTCTGCATCCCAAAGACGGCAATCCCTGCCTTGAATGCGAGATCTGCCGTGATGCCGAAGCAGGCGCCCTGACCGATATCATTGAGATCGACGGTGCCTCGAACAACGGCGTCGAGGAAGTCCGCAGTCTGCGTGAGAATGCAGTCTATCTGCCCGTCAGATGCAAATATAAGGTCTATGTCATTGACGAGGTTCACATGATGTCCCCCGGCGCGTTCAATGCGCTGCTGAAAATCATCGAGGAACCGCCTGAATATGTCAAATTCGTCTTCGCAACAACCGAGATTCACAAGGTCCCTGCGACCATTCTCTCGCGTTGTCAGCGATTTGATTTCCGCCGGATCCTGCCTGCCGATATCGCAGGTCGGATTCAGTATATCGCAGAACATGAATCTTTCTCCATCTCGAATGCCGCCGCGCACCGGATCGCGATGCTTTCCGACGGCGGTATGCGTGATGCGCTGAGCCTGCTCGATCAGTGTGCAGGTATCTCCGAGGAGATCGAAACGGAGACGGTCGAGGAGGCTGTCGGCGTGGCAAGCACGGAATCCGTGTTTGTTGTGCTGCGTGCGATTGCTGCGAAAAATGCAGCAGATGCGCTCGAACGGATCGACCTGCTCTATCAGCAGTCCAAGGATATGACACGCTTTGCGGATGAGATCTCTCAGCAGCTCCGCAGTATCATGCTGCTCAAAACAGCGCCGAATGATCCCTCGCTGGTCGATGTCATGCCGGATGAGCTGGCGCAGTTACAGGAGATTGCTGCGATGTTTACGCTCCCCGGCGTGCTGGAATCGCTCTCTGCCGTCCGGCAGTGCTGCGACCGTATGACACGCGCCGGCAACCGAAGAATGGAGCTTGAAATGACGCTGATCCGCCTCTGCACCGATTATCAGCAGCAGAACGGCGAGATCAAGGCGCTCACAAACCGGATTGCAATGCTCGAACAGCAGCTTCAGGCACTGAAACAGAACGGGATTCCGGCTTCGCCGCTCCCCCAGCCGCAGCGTCAGAAGCCTGCTGCAAGCCAGAATATTCCCGCGCAGAATCTGCAAATGGAAGGCAAGCCCGATACCAAGCAATTCCTGCCGCTGAAAAACTGGGCGGCTGTGCTGGAACGCTTCTACGATCTGGCACCGACCATCGCAGGGCTGCTCGAAAATTCCAATGCCTATACCTTTGAAGAAAAGGGCATGCTGCTCATTATGGTGCGCAACTCCCTCTTCAAACGGCTCTTCCGGCAGCAGGATTCCGAAATGCTGCTCGATGCCGCGGAACAGGTGCTGGGCAAGCGCTATCAGCTCCGCTACAAGGTCATCGAAGCAGAAGCGGAACAGACTGCCCCTGCCGATCTGCTTCTCCAGCGAGCCCGTGAACAGGGCATCCGCACCGGTGAACAGGACGGCAGCAGCTTGTAATCCGACAATACAATGATATTGCCGCAGATGCGGCTTGTCATATATGAAATTTTGTAAAATGATAGGAGAATTCTTATGAAATCCAGAGTACCGAAGCAGTTTCAGGGCGGCGGCCAGGACATGAACTCCATGATCCATCAGGCTCGCAAAATGCAGGATCAGATCACCGCATTGCAGGAAGACATTGAACAGCGCACCTTCAACGCAACCGCGGGCGGCGGCGCTGTCTCCGTTACACTGACCGGCAAGAAGACACTTCAGTCCATCGAGCTGAAGAAGGATGTTGTCGATCCGGAAGACATCGAAATGCTGCAGGATCTCATCATCAGCGCTGTCAATGAGGCGGTCAACAACATCGAGGAGACCACCGAGAACGAGATGAGCAAGATCACCGGCGGTGTCGCACTCCCCGGTCTGTTCTGATTTCCGATGGAGGATTTCAGCGCATTGCCGCTTGTTGTTCTAGCAGAAAAATTCGCAGCGCTGCCGGGGATCGGAATGAAAACCGCGCAGCGCCTTGCATATGCAGTCATGGAAATGCCCGAGGAGGAAGCCGCCGCTTTTGCTGAGGCAATCCTCAACGCGAAGCATCAGATCCACGACTGCCCTGTCTGCCAGAATCTCACCGAGCAGCCGGTTTGCAGCATTTGCAGCAATCCCAAGCGCGACAGCACGACTGTCTGCGTTGTGGAAGGTCCCAAGGATGTTGCTGCGATTGAGCGTACCCATGAATATCACGGGCTCTATCATGTGCTGCATGGGCTGATTTCGCCGCTCGACGGCATCGGCGCGGATCAGCTCCGCGTTGCCGAGCTGCTGAAGCGCATTCAGGACGGCGGCATCGAGGAGCTTATCATGGCGACCAATCCCAGCGTCGAGGGCGAGGCGACCGCGATGTATCTCTCGCGGCTCTGCAAACCGCTCGGCGTCCGCGTCACGAGACTGGCATTCGGTTTGCCGGTCGGCGGTGTCATTGAGTATACGGATGAGGTCACGCTCTACCGTGCGCTCTCAAACCGCAGCGAAATGTAACGGGCAGTACCCGTCTCCGATTTGCTTCGCCTTTCTTTCGCGTTTTCTGCTCGACCGCTCGTATTTCAAATCGGGCGCGCACCGTGCACGTTTTCTCAGTATACATTTCCATATCATAACAGAAAATGTGCCCATGCGGAGAGCTTTAGAACGGCATCTGCCGGTTCGACCGGTCGGCGTGGGCTCCACGCTGCGCATATTTGAAAATCTGAGCGCATGACACCGTTCTGAAAAGGCGTCATGCGCTCATGTTTTATATGAAAACGGGGGGATGAGAATGCAATATAAAAGTATCATTTTTGATATGGACGGTACGCTGCTCGATTCCATGGGGATGTGGCAGCAGCTTGACCGCCGGTTTCTCCGCGAAAACGGCATCGAACCGCCGCCCGATATCTCGGAGATTGTCAAGAAAATGACCGTGGATACGTCCTCGGCTTATTTCGTCGAGCGGTTTCATCTGCCGATGACAGCCGAACAGGTCAAGATCCGGATCGAGCAGCTCGCCGCGGAAGCCTATCAGCAGGATCTGCCGCTCAAGGACGGCGCTGCGGATTTCCTCGAAGCGCTCCGCATCCGACGGATCCCCTGCGCGATCGCAAGCGTGACCTATCCCTCACTGCTCGAGGCGGCACTCGAACGGCTCGGCGTGCGGCAGTATTTCCGGTTCATCCTGACGCCGGAATCCGGCACCGCAGGCAAGCACGAGCCGGAAATCTACCTCGAAACGGCAAGGCGGCTCGGCACATCCCCTGCTGAAACCGTCGTCATTGAGGATGCGCTCTATGCCGCCGAAACTGCCGCGGCAGCCGGATTCCGCACGGTCGGATTCCGCGACGATTCTGCCAGAACGGACTGGGCTGCGCTCGAAGCCGTCTGCATGAAAACCGTCTCGCACTGGTCGGAGCTGAATACGCCTGCGTTTCTCGATTGCTTTGCGGAATCTCCGGCAGACTGCACATGAGGATCCCGCAAAATACCCGTTTTGAATCTGAAAAAGGAAGAGCCGCTCCGGTCAATGATGATCGGAGCGGCTCTGTACAATACCCATATAGAAATAATGTGCCTGCGGATTTGTTCGCATGTACATCAAAACAGCCTGTTCAGGCGCAGGAGATCCGTCATGTCAAGGATACCGTCTGCATTGAGATCGGCTGCCTGCATAACGGCTTCGCTGACGATCATGCCGCTGCGTTCGCTGAGAATGCGGTTCAGTGTCAGGAGATCGCTGCGGTCAACCGCGCCGTCGCCCGTGATGTCTCCGGCTGCCGGATCGGTGAGATCCTCCGCCGCAAAGCAGAGTCCGTGATCTGCACAGAACGCCTCCAGTCTGCTGCCGTGCATGCTGTAAATCGTGTGCGTTTCCGCCGCAAGCTCCTCGCAGAGTGCTTCGTCCATACCGGTGACATCGACCAGCATGCCGTCCGCCGGATTCATCACGACAAACGGGATATGAACACCACCTTCCGCCTCATGTGCGGCTTCGGTGACGATCGCGGTGCCGTCGCCGGTCATGGAATACGTGATGCCCTCCGACTCCCAGAAATTGCCCGAGACGCGAAGCTGGAAGATATCATAATTTTCATAGCCTGTTCCGAGCAGACTGGTCACGCAGAGAATCTGGACGGTCTCCGATTCCTGCAATCTGATTTCGGTCAGTCCGGCTTCCAGCGGCTTGCCATCTGCATCATAGAGGAATGCCGTCACGCCGTCGCGCTCCCTTTCCGGAAGCGTAAGCTGATAGACGCCGCGCGCCGGTGCCGTGAACCGGAAAAGCTGCATGACGCCGGGCTTCTGCCGGAGCGCCGACACGGTGGTATCGACCGGCAGCAGGCTGACCGTTTCGATCTCGGACTGCCATTCCGCAAGCGATTCCGGACAAATCTCATAGAATTGCTCCAGCATACCGTAATATCTGCCGATGCCGCGGAAGCACAGCACCGCCGTTCCGGGCTGCGTTTCGCCGCCTGCTGCAAACAGCTCATAATCCTCGCCGCGGATGAGCTTCCGATCGCCGTCATACAGCTCATACGCCGGAATGCCGTCTGAGAGCGCCGTCGTGATACGTTCCGGCATGCGGACTGTGCAGGATTCCAGCATACGATAATCCGAGGTCAGGGAGAAGATGAATGCGCCGGTCAGTTCGGGCGATTCCAGCGCGCAGACAACGCGGTATTCCGCCTGCGGCGTGACATGCGCCTCCTCCGCCTGTAATCCGATGCCGGAGAGTGCCGAAACCAGCTTTCCGTCTTTGTCATAGATTTGAATTGTGCCGGGGCGGTTATCGCTGCGGCTGAAGCAGTAACCGGATTCGGTCGGGATCCAGTGGTAGATCACCGGTTCGCCGCCGGACGGAATCTGCGGCGCGTGGGTACCCTCTGTGAGCATCGGAAGCTCCGCTGTTTCCGCCGGAAGAATCCGGAATGTGAACATCCGCGAATCACAATAATCGCCGATACCCTCAATTTTCAGGCGGTATACGCCGGGTTCTTTCAGCTCGCCCTCCCATGTGATCCGGTAATCGGTGCCCTCGGTCAGCAGCTTGTCATCGAGCATCACGCGCGCATGCGGCTTCACTTCGCTGCCGGTATAGACCGTATCCTCAGACGCAACCTCCGAGAAATAGACCGAGACCGCTTCGGTTTTCAGAGTATAGGTTTCCGGCCGCTCCTTCGGCTCATCATCCGGAACCAGAAAATAGCTGCCGAAATCCAGCCAGACTTGCTGCTCAGATGAAATATTGTAGTAAACCAGAGGGTTCCGGAGATCATAGATGATGCCGGAGCCTTTTTGCAGGCTGACTCTTGCTCCGTTTTCCATTACAAATGAATAATAATTGCAGGTGTGGCGGAACGGTTCATCCGGTTTGATTTTTGCGGCGGTGCCGTCGGAGAAGAGATCATCCGGATCGTGCGCAAGCGTGATATGGAACATGCGGTATCCGATGTATCTGCCGATGCCCTCCGCGAGCAGATGCATCGTGCCGGGGGCTGTGTTGTCCATCCGGGCTATGCGGTAATCGGTGCCTTCACGCAAGCGCGTTTCGCCGTCATAGAGCTGAATCTCCGGAAGCGCCGGTACGCCGTAAAAACGGTATTCCGGCTGATAATCCGCGCGCAGATCGCTGAGCGGCTTCTTCTCTTTCAGCATGATAAAGCTGTAGGACTGCGATTCGCTGCCCTGATCATACAGCGCGATATAATAGGTCACGCCGGCTTTAAGCTGTACACCGTTTATGCCGCCGAATCCGGTGCCGTTCATCTTTCTCGAGGAGCCGATATAGACATTCTCGCTGTTGTCCAGAGAAATATCAACATCCAGATCGGTTTCTGCGGTGCTGTCATAGATGCCGCTCTGCATCATTTCGCGGAACGGCGCTTCTGCCGGTGCCGTGCGGAAGGAATATCTGCCGGTTTCCTGCGGCGTAAACCAGTAGTAAACCGGATGATACATGTCATGACCTGCCGGAACCGTATAGACCGTATCCGGCTTGACCGCTTCTGCGGAAAGCAGTGTGGTCGAGATTCTGCCTGTATAATCGCCGATGCCCTGCGCTGTGATCACCGCGCGGCCGGCTTCCGGCTCTTTGCGGAGCGACAGTACATAATCCGTATTTTCGGTCAGCGTGATCTCATTGTGCATGGTGATCGTGTACTGCGGCGGTGTGCCGCTGCCGTCCGGATCAATATAGGCAGGTACATCCGTCTTCATCGGGCAGCCGAAAAGCGATCTGCCGCGGATCAGCCGGAACTGCATCTCGCCTGCGATCTCCTTGCGGATATAAAAGGTATAGGTCTCACCGGCTTTGAGCTCTGCACTGAGATATCCGGAATACGACCGGAACATTTCGCTGTCCCATACGCCTGCCGTGATCAGCTCATCGCCGTGATGCAGCCACCATCTGAGCGCGCCGGATTCCTCTGCATCCGGAAGAACCGGAAAATCGGCATCTATCGTATATGTGCCGTCCTCCTCCGGCGTAAACTGATAATAATACTGCGTTTGCCGCGCAGGGACCTTCCATGTGCTGCCTGCGGTGACTGTACCGCGCAGCGCGCATTCCGAAACGCGGAAGCCGCGGTAATCCCCCTTTGCGACGGCGACTGCCGCCATCATGCCGGGCGCATCATTGCTGAGATAATAAAGGTCGTAATCCTCGCCCGCAGTAAGATCCTGTTCCGCGTCACCCAGAATGCATACCGGCTGCTGTGCTTTGCCGTCAAATTCGATTCCGCTGATGCTGTTCAGAACGGTCAGCGACAGACCGGAACGCGAAATCCATGCCTGCGCCGTCCCCTGTTCGATATGCAGGACGTATTTCCGGTCGGTATCGACGCCGCTGAGTGCAAGATGATATTTCACGCCGGCATGCAGTTCGGCGGTCACAGGTCTGTTTGCATCTGCTTTGCCGATGATGCTGCCGGATGCATCGGCAAGCGTAATCTTCGGGCAGATCCAGAAGTCGCTGCGATAGATGCCGGATGCAAGCTCTGCCTTCATCTGCGCCTGCACGATATCCACGGAAAATGTGTAGGTTCCGTCCGTTTCCGGCGTAAATGCCAATGCAGAACGGTCGGAATCGGCAGGCTTGCGGAGCGTTGTGCTGCCGGATTTCACGCTGCCGGTATTCACGATGCCGTTCATCGGATAGACCGGAAGCTCGCCGGTGAGTTCCCATCTCGAATCATATGCACCGATCGGGTAGATATTCACGCCGATATTCCCGCTGTCCTCCCTGACAAGCCGGTATAGAAAATCGGTGCCGGAAACAAGCGTGCGCTGCTCAGAGCCGGACATCGTTTCCGCGAAGCAGGTCATGCTGCCGATCTGCGGCATGCTGTCTGCCGGATTGCAGATCAGAATCGCCGGATCGGTCACAAGGCGCTTTACGGCACCGCTCATCAGCCGCGTATATGTCTGATCAGCCGGTTCGATATACAGCACGGAGCAGTCGTCCGCCTGATGCGGCGGTGCATCCGCAAAAATCAGATAGGTCACACCGGCTTCCAGAGAAATCACGCTGCCGCTGCTGCGCTCCGAACCGAGATTTGCCTTGCCGATGATTCCGCCGGTATCCGGCAGGCAAATAACAGGCGGATGCTCCGGATCGCCGTAATGCGCAGCCGTGATGCGGTATTCGCCGGACTGCGCAGGCTGATAGGCAACCGTATAGCCTTCCGCAGACGCTTCACCGCGCAGCGCTCCCCAATCAAGCAGCATAGCCTTCTGCCCTGCTTCGTATTGCAGCAGACAGGATTCCGCAATATGCACCGTGAAATCGACCGCATCGCGGCGTGTTTCATTCTCATAGAGTGCGGCGCGGTAACGGAATGTGCCTGCCTGACCGGTCGGCGGTGCAAACTTTGTCCCCTCTGCGCCCTCGATTCGCGTTTCTGTATCGCCGCTGACGGTGTACCAGCGCAGCGACAGCGCATCCGCGCTGAACACTTCAACCGAAAGCGTGATATCCTGATACGGACGGACGGTCTGCTCCGTTTCCACTGTCGGGCGGAGAACCGGCGTCGGATAAAACGAAATATCATGCTTCTGCGCATACTCCGCTGCAAGGGAACCCTCCGGCGCAGCTACTCCGGCAACATTCGACATCGCCCCGAAATCAATCTTCTGCACCTTGTCGCCGAACATCAGCATTCCGGTGCAATCCGCAAATGCATACTTTTCGATCGTTTCCAGATTCGGCAGACAAAGCGTCACATCTACATCACTGAACATTCCGCTTTTTGCTGTTTTGAGCTGCGGCAGAGAAACGGACGCACCGCTCACGTAATCCAGCGCTCCGATTCCGAAAAATGACAGCGCGGAAAATGTAACAGGCTCTTTGAAATGGAAATTTTGCAGCGCACCGATCCCGAGATCGGTCACCTGCGAAAAGTCAATATCGCATTCCGTGAGCCGCTCGCCGCCGCTCATTGCAAGCGCATAGTTCTCGATCATCCTGACACCCGGCGCACTGAGCTTTGTCAGGCTTGCGGTCTGCATCAGGACGCCCGTGGACAGCAATTTAATCCGCTCAGGCAGCTCCAGTTCGGTGATATCACAGTTCAGAAATGCATACATCCCAAGCCCTACCAGTCCTTTGAGATGCAGCGCACCGCACAGTCCGGAATTTGCAAAGGCATAGGCTCCGATGTCCTGCACAAAATTTTCCGGAAACGGAAATGCGGTCAGGGCATAGCAGTTTTCAAAAGCATGCATACCGATTATATATATCCATCCGCGCTCTCCGAACGTCAGCGTTCTGAGCTTCTCACAGCCGCAGAATCCCCAGTCAGGAATCTCCCTCATTTCACCGAATGCTGCCGTTTCCAGATCGGCGGCAGAATCAAATGCATGCTCACCGATCTCCGTGACGCCCGCCGCCTGAATCTCAGACAGGGCGGATTTTTCAAAGGCGCGTTCTCCGATCTCCGTGACGGAATCCGGCAGAATCACCGTTTTCACGGGCGATCCCGAAAACGCGGAATCCCCGATCTTCGTCAGACTGCCGTCCGGATAGAGCGCAGCCAGATCCAGCGTTTCCAGCATTCCGTCATAGCGGATCACAACACCGTCTGCGACTTTCAGCGCGTTTTCAGGATCCTTTCCTTCAATCAGATAATGCTGCGATGTCACGCTGCTGTATATCCCGTCCAGATTCACGGCTGCACGCACCTCTGCCGTCTTTTCCAGCAGAAACGGCTCCGTATAGCGCATACCGTTTTCAGTCGGATCGCTGCCGTCAGTTGTATAGTAAATCTCTCCGCCGCCGTCCGGCGCTGTCAGCGTGACCGTTACCGGCGCATCCTGCCGCATCTCCGCAGGCGCAATCACGGGCGGCTTGCTGCGCTTTTCCGTAAACCGGAAATCAGCGAGACTGATCATGCCCCAGCCGAACACCGGATCAAAGCCCGCATTACCGAGATCCATCGCATTTTCACGGAGATAAGCATAGAGCTGACTGCCGGTCAGCGACGGATCATAGGAAAGCAGATCGGCATACGCGGCCGCCACAAACGGTGTCGCCATGCTCGTGCCGCTCAACGGCGTCACGGAACTCGTTGTTCCGGCTCTTGCACTCTGGATTTCATAGCCGATCGCACAGAAATCTATCCCCTCGCCGTAATTGCTGAAATCCGAGAGCGTGTAATCCGGACGGTCATCCTCTTCGGAAGGCGGTGTCACAGAGGCAACCGTCACACAGTCCGGATTGCGCGCAGGATGATGATATTTCGTATCTTCTGTCTCATTTCCGGCGGCGACAATGCACGGAATATCCGCGGCGGAAAGCGCTGCGACGCCCTCATCCAGCAGCCAATCCTCGCCGTTTCCGCCGAGACTCATACTGACAACATCCGCACGCTGCTCAATCGCATAGAGCATGCCGCAGTAAATCTCCGAGCCATAGCCGTAGCCGCGGTCGCTCAGAACCTTGACAGGCAGAATGCTGACATTATCCGGCGTAGACTGCGCGATGATTCCGGCGCAGTGTGTGCCGTGACCGTGGACATCCGTCACATCAACCGAATCGTTCGTCATGAGCGCGATGCCGCCCTCCGCAACTCTGCCGTCAAACCAGACATGCGCGGTGTCCATGCCGGTATCCAGCACGGCGACCTTGATTTCCGGCAGTGTCTCCTTTTCGGCGCAGAGCCATTTGCAGTAGGAATCCATGCCCATCAGCGAGACAGCCGGATCCCGATTCTCGTCCTTGACACTGCCGAAAGCCGTATCCGTATAATAGATGCGGTCGGGCTGCACAAGCCGGATGCTGCTGTCCGACTGAAGCTGCTGATACGCGACATACGCTTCCGCCGGTGAACCGTATTGCAGAATGTGCAGATCGCCGTAATCCGTGACAGATGCATCCCCACTGCACTGCGGCGTTTCTGCGGACTGCACAATCAGGCGGCTGCCCGAAAACGGCGCACGGACGGTCACATCGCCGTCGGTTTCAGAATATTCCAGACCGGCAACCGGCGCGGCTTCCGCAGGTGTCAGTGTATCCTGCGCCGCTGCGGTAATGCCGAGCGACTCCGCAGAAACCGTCAGTCTGCCGTCCTGCACCGAAAATCCGGCGTAATGCTGCCCGACAGGTGTGCCGTCGCAGTAAATCTGCTGCTCTGCGCTGTCATATCGCAGCGTCTCAAATGGCTCCGCCGGTACAGGCAAGGACATCACAGATTCAATCAGCTTCCGGAGCTGCGCAGAATCTGCTTCGCTGCCGGAAAGCTGCGGAAATGTGCCTGCCGTGCCGCAGGTCAGGATCAGCGCCGCGGACGCAAGCGCGAGAATTCGTTTCAGATCAGGCATGAGACTCCCTCCTTTTCGATGTTTTCATTATAGCACAAGATATCTTCAAATGCAAGAAGGGAGTGTTTCGTTTCCGGCGATGTGAATAATCGAAACTTATATTTCGGATGCGCCGTATTCTCATTCAGCGTATCGCGTATCCTCAGCCCATTGCACCGAAACGGAGCATGGTTTATAGACGGCTGTAGACAATCGGAGCCGCGCACTGCGCGAAAAATCCCGAAAACGGCTGATATACCGCTTTCGGGATTCATTCAATATCAAACTGTATGCGCAGACAGAACCGCCTTGCGGTCACTGCGGCGGAATGCAAAGGAGAGCAGCACCAGTCCTGCGATACCGCATGCAATCTGTGCCGGAAAATGCGGCAGCGCCTCCTGCGGAATCAGATCCGCCAGAATCGCTATCGCCGCAGCAGGCGGCAGCGTCAGCTTCAACGCGCGCATGATGCCGTATGCTGCTGCAATCGTCAGAACCGCGGCGGCAAACAGCGGCGCGCCCAATCGGACACAGAGCAGCATCCGCAAGAGCGTTCCGGCTGCCGCACAGGCTGTCAGCAGCAGAATCACACGCAGCGGATCACGGCGCGATACAGAATCCGGCTTGCGGAATTCCGTGAATGCAACAAGCAGCGGCGGCGCTGCAAGAAACGGCAGATGCATCGCCTGCGAGAGCAGAATCAAGCAGATGCCGAGCGCTGTGCAGAGCAGCATGCTCCCGTAAGCTGCACGGTCGGGCAGCGGCAGCTTCTCATACGGCGTGTCCGTCAGGATATTCAGCCGGATTAGCGCCGCGCGGCACAGCAGAATCAATGCCGTCAGAATCACCGCCGCGGCAATATACACCGGCGATTCCGTTTGCAGCAGCACCGGCAGGACAATCGCGGAGATCATCGGCGCAAAGGTCGTGCGCGAACAGAGAAACAATACCTGCGCAACCGCAAACGCAATGCACATTTGCAGCGCCGTCCCGAACGGACAGAGCCGCACAATCAGCACGCCAAGCACCGCACAGACTGCAATCGAAAGAAACATCCGCCTGGAATCCGTGTTCCATGCGCGCTTCGGTGTCAGCAGCGCACCTGCCGCAATCGCTGCGATCTCCGGAAATATGATCTCCCGGTTTTGCAGCAGCTCCGATGCCGCCGCCATTCCGCCGACCAGCAGCATCGCTGTCAGAAGCGGCAGAATCCGTCTGATATGCATGAAAGCCTCACTTTCTGTATCATGGCAAAACAAAACCCACCCCGATTCGGAGTGGGTTTCAGAATGCGCCGGAAGGGATTCGAACCCCCGACCTACTGGTTCGTAGCCAGTTACTCTATCCAGCTGAGCTACCGGCGCATATTGCGGTGTGAACCGTTAACTCTGATATTATAGCACATTCAGAAGAAAATGTCAAGCCCTTTTTCAAAAAAATTTTTCGAGTATTTACGTGTATTTCCGTTCCGGTGCAGACAACCGGTGACAATTCGGCATAAACGATGCGAAAAATTGACTATACAATCAAAAATTTGTATGGTATAATGAGAATAATGCGTGGGGGCGCAGAAATCACATGAATCTGAATCCGGAAGAAGAGAAAAGGAGGATTCTGTATGAATCAACGTCAATTTGCAGGCAGGCTCACTGCCGTCTGTACATCCGCCGTACTGCTTGCCGCTGCGGTTCCGTCGATCCCTGCCAGTGCAGCGACGACGCTGACCGTCGGCAAAAACGGTACATATAAAACAATCAGTGCTGCCGTCAGTGCTGCCGCAAAACTCAATCCGAGCGGAGAGGGCAGCCGCGTCACGCTTGCAATCGAACCGGGTACCTACCGCGAGCAGGTCCTCATCAACACGCCATACCTGACCTTCACAAACAGCAATCCGGCAGGCGGTGAGGTGCTGATCACATGGTATTACGGCATCGGATACAAATATTATTCCGCCGATGACAACGGCTATTACAGCGCACAGAAGGCTTCCGCAAAGAACGGCAAGCATATCGCCTCCCGCTGGGGTACATCCGTCCGGCTGCAAAGCGGCGCCAAAAATTTCCGCGCGGAGAATATTACCTTTGAAAACAGCTTCAACCGCTATATGACCAATGAGGAAATCGCGGACGGCGTCGAATGCACAAACGAAACCATCAAGGTGCAGCGCAGAAACGGACTCGATGTCAAGGCAAAATCCTCCACAGAGCGTGCCGCGGCGATGTGCGTTGAGGCGGATAACTGCGAATTCTACAAGTGCCAGTTCGTCAGTAGTCAGGATACGCTCTATACGCAGGCAAAGGCGTACTTCAAGGAATGCATGATTCAGGGCAACACCGACTATATCTTCGGCAGCGGCGATGTCGTATTTGATAACTGCGAGCTCCGCTTCGGCGGCTATACCGATAACGCAGTCGGCGGCTATATCACCGCGGCGCGTCAGCAGACAAACGGCTATCTCTTCTGGGACTGCAATGTCACCGCGGCTTCCGGCATGAAGGTCGGCTCCGGCTGCTTCGGCAGACCATGGGCGAATACCGCGCATGTCCTCTTCTATAATACCAAGCTGCAATATGAGAATATCATCTCCTCCGCAGGCTGGACAAGCATGAGCGGCGTCAGCCCCGAACAGGCGACCTTCCGCGAATACAATACCAAAACCATGAACGGCGGAAATGTCAACACCGGCGGCAGAACAAGAGGCACCGTGCTTTCCTCCTGCAACGCGACAAGAGAACAGTATCTCGGCGGCTGGACGCCCTACTATATGAATTATTCCGGCGTTGTCGAGCGCAAGCTGACCGAAATCGACGGCTCCAAATCCTACTATATCCGCAATGTCAATAGCGGTCTCTATCTCGGAACCGAGGGCGCGGTCGCGGACGGTGCAAATATCGTGCAGACTGCAAAGAGCAGTGCGCTCCTCTGGACGCTCGAGCCCGTCAACGGTCACTATATGCTCTATGCGGACAACGAGAACAACGATTTCTTCAATGAGAGCTACTATTTGCTCGATGTGGACGGCGCGACCGGCGACAACGGCGCGAATATCTCCATCCGCAAGGATGCAAAGGGCGATCTCTTCGCCTTCTACGGCGCAGGCGACGGCACCTATGAGCTGCGCACACAGGTCTCCTCCGACAAGAGCTGCCTCGGCGTGGACAGCGGCAAAAAGGAAGAGGGCGTCAATGTGCTGCAATGGCAGTGCAACGGCGAACGCGATCAGCAGTGGGAGCTTGAGCCGGTTGTCCGCCCGTTCAGAGGAACGCTGATCCGCACGATGAAGGTACTCGACACGGATCATATCGGAAGCTGGGATCTCATGTATCCGGCTAAGAACGGCACGACGATCTTCGGCGACCGTGCCTATACACTCGCAAATCTGCCCGAAGAGCTTGCAAATTCCGAGCTGATCCAGACTGCCTGCGATGCAAAAACCGTCACGGGCGACCTCGCGGAAATCACCGCAGATGTACCGGTCACGGTCTATGTCGCGGTCGATACGCGCGTCGATCCGGCTCCGGCATGGCTCTCGGGCTGGACAAAGACCGCTGTCACCGTGGACAGCAGCAACGGCGAGCAGTTCATCTGCTGGACAAAGGATCTCGATGCCGGTCAGAGTCTCGTTCTCGGTGCAAACGGACAGTCCGCAAACTGCGTGAACTATACCGCATTTGCGGCACATCGCAAAATCGAGACCACAACCGTCACGACCACAACTGAAACCACAACTGAAACCACCACCACCACGGAAACAACCACGACCGCTGAGGAAACAACGCTCACCGATGCACCGGCTGCGCTCACGCTGCGCGGCGATGCGAATTGCAGCGGCAAGGTCGATGTCTCCGATGCTGTCCTGCTCGCACGGTTCAGCGCTGAGGACGCTTCTGCGAAAATCAGCGACACCGGCAAGCTGAATGCAGACTGCAACGGCGACGGTGTCCCGAACAACGCAGACGTCATCATGATCCTGCAATTCATCGCAAAGATGATTACGCTCTGAATATCGCAATATTATCATATTTATCCGCTCCGATCCGGCTCCATGCCGCTCGGGGCGGATTTTTTCTCTCCCAAAACATGCACGAAAATGTCATGAGAATGAGCGGATATGTGATTGTAATCAGATGCAGTATCCGCTATAATAAAAGCGGGAGTAACAGAATGCTCCCGAAAAAAACAGGGAAAGTGAAATGCATAAAGGGGGATCATTATGATTCAGAAAATGCGAAAAACCGCAGTCTGGGCTGCGGCGGTCATGCTCTGCGCATCAGCCGCGGCACCGCTCTCCGCATCCGCTGCATACGGTGTCGGCGGAAACGGAACCGCAGTTATGGAGTACCTCGACCGCGGCATCTATGCGGTCAAATCCGGAAACGGCATGTTCGTGAGCTGGCGCTGGAACGCCGATGATGCGGACGATGCCGAATTCCGGCTCTACCGCGACAATCAGCTCATCTATACGAGCAAATCCGGCGATGCAACCTGTTATCAGGATAACGGCGGCAATACAAACTCAAAATACCGCGTCGATACCGTCGTGAACGGCACGGTCACAGGCTCGCAGGACTGCAAATTCAGCTCGGGCGCAAACTATTTTGATATTCCGCTCAATTATCCCGGCGTACGCTATACGCCGAATGACTGCTGTCTCGGCGATGTGGACGGAGACGGTCAGTATGAGATTTTCCTCAAATGGGACGGCGCTTCCGCGGATAATTCCCAGTCCGGCGTGACGGACAATGTCCTGATCGACTGCCTGACGCTCGAGGGCAAAACGCTCTGGCGCATTGATCTCGGAAAGAATATCCGCGCAGGTCAGCACTATACGCAGATGTGCGTCGCGGATTTCGATCTCGACGGCAAGGCGGAGCTGATCACAAAAACCGCTGACGGCTCCAAGGACGGCAAGGGCAAGGTCATCGGTGACGGCTCCAAGGATTACCGCAACGGCAGCGGCTATATCCTCTCCGGCGCAGAATATATGACGCTCTTTGACGGACAGACCGGCGCCGCACTCGATACCATCAGCTTCCCCGTGCCGCGCGGCAATGTCGGCTCGTGGGGCGACAATTACGGCAACCGCGTCGATCGCTTCAACAGCGGCATTGCCTATCTCGACGGCGTGCATCCTTCCGCGATCTATAACCGCGGATACTACACGAGAATGACAATCTCCGCGCTCGATGTCGAAAACAAAAAGCTCAAGGTTCGCTGGATTTTTGATACCAATAAAGATTACAAGAACTATGCCGGAAACGGCAACCATAATCTCATGGTCGGCGATGTGGACGACGACGGCAGACAGGAGATCTGCATGGGCGACTGCATCATCGATGACAACGGCAAGGGACTCTGGTGCTCCGGAAAAGGTCACGGCGATGCACAGCATCTCGGCGATCTCGTGCCGGAACGCCCGGGACTTGAGCTGTGGCAGTGCCATGAACACGGTCCCACATACGGCGTCACGCTCTTTGACGCGAGAAACGGTCAGGTGATCTTCCACAAGGACGGCGACAAGGATACCGGAAGATGCTGCGCGGATAATGTCTGGGCAGGCAACAAGGGCGGCGAATTCTGGGGCGCAAGACCGGCAAATACCGTCATGAACAGCAAGGGAGAGAAAATCTCCGGCAAGAGCCTTTCCATGAATTTCCTGATCTACTGGGACGGCGATCTCGAGCGCGAAATGCTCTCCGGCACCGGCATTACCAAAATGAAGGATGCCAACACGATCCAGCAGATCTTCACCGCCAACGGCTGCGAATCTAACAACAGCACGAAGGCTGTCCCCTGCCTGACCGCCGACCTCTTCGGTGACTGGCGCGAGGAACTGATCATGCGCACATCGGATAACAGAAAGCTGCGCATCTGGTGTACAACAGCCGCGACATCTGTCCGGCTGACCAATCTGATGCACGATATGCAGTACCGCGCGCAGAACTGCTGTGAGCAGTCCTCCTACAATCAGCCGCCGCACACAAGTTACTATCTCGGCAGCGATGCACCGCTCCCCGCCCGTCCGAAGATCAGGCTGAACAATTCTGCGGCACCCTATACGCCGCCCGAGCCTGTGATCCTCAACGGCAAATATGTCAAGAATCTGCAAATCAAGGATACTGCAAATGAATCCGGCTGGAAGCTCGCGGAACAGGGCGCGGCAGTCGGCAGCACCGTCTTCGGCGACAGAGCATATACCTACATCACCGTTCCGGAGGAACTCAGGGGCGCGGAGGTCATCGAATCCGCATGCAATTCCAAGAATACCGACGCTGAGCTTGCCGCGTTCACCGCAGGCGGTAAAATTGATACGTTCGTCCTGCTCGATACCCGTGTCGAGGAAAACGGTACGGTTCCGGCATGGCTCTCCGGCTGGGAGAAAACCGCTATGACCGCTGCAACCGATAACGATGTCACATTCTCCGTCTATAAAAAGACCTTCGGCGACGGCGAAACCGTCACGCTCGGCACAAACGGCATGAGCGGAACAGTCGTCAATTACACCGTGTTTGTCAGGGAGGCTGCGGCGGTCACGACGACTGTCACAACCGTCACCACCGCTGAAACGACCGTCACCACTTCCGAAACGACCGTCACCACCACTACTGAAACCGCAGAAGCACCTGCTGAACTCCTGCGCGGCGATGTCAACTGCAACAGGATCGTCGATGTCTCCGATTCGGTTCTGCTTGCAAGACTGATCGCGGAGGATGCCACTGCAAAGGTCACTGCGCAGGGACTCCTCAACGCAGACTGCAACAACGACGGCAACCGCACACGCGATGATCTCATCATCCTGCTGCAATATATCGCAAAGCTCATCCCGAATATCTGACAGCGCACCTGACACGCTGAATCAAATCGAAAAAAGACAGTCCGCGGAACCCTCTCCCGCCGGACTGTCTTTTTATTTGCAGTTATGATTTCTTCGCTTTGCCGCCGTAATTCGCAATCTTGTTTGCAACGGTGAAAATCAGCTTGACTGGTGCCGGGAGCAGTGCTTTCTCGGCGTTTTTCAGTTCCCTGCGGATCTCGATATGCTGCGGACAGTGCCGCTCACATTTGCCGCATCCGACACACTGCGTCATATCGCTGCGCTGCTTCTTGAATGACGTTACCTGAAAATACTCACGGCGTGCCGAATTTTTCTTTTCAAGGAACATCTTATTATAGCAGCTGAATGTTGTCGGGATATCCACGCCGTGCGGACATGGCATGCAGTATCCGCAGCCGGTACATCCGACCTTTGCCGCACGCCGGATCGCATCGCGCACCTGCCGGATCAGTGCGTGATCCTGCGCGGTGAATTCCCCTGCCTGCACCGAATGCGCAATCCGGACATTCTCCTTCAGCATCTCCATCGAGTTCATGCCGGACAGCACGCAGGTCACCTCGGGCTGCTCCCAGAGCCAGCGCAGTCCCCATTCCGCAGGAGAACACTTCACCGGATAATCCGCAATCGCCTTTTTCGCCTCCTCGGGCAGATGATTCACAAGTCTACCGCCGCGCAGGGGCTCCATGATGATGACCGGTATCCCCTTTTTCGCCGCATATTGCAGACCGCGCCGTCCTGCCTGCGTATGCTCATCCAGATAATTATACTGGATCTGGCAGAAATCCCAGTCATAGGCGTCGATCAGCTCGATGAAGGTATCCGTGCTGCCGTGAAATGAGAAGCCGATCTGCCGGATGCTGCCCTCACGCTTGCGCGCGGCAATCCACTCCTCAATGCCAAACGATTTCATGCGCTCCCACGACTGGAGATCGCTGAGCATGTGGATCAGGTAGCAGTCGATATAATCCGTCCGCAGACGCGCAAGCTGCTCCCTGAAAAAGCGGTCGATCGCTTCCGGCGATTTCACAAGATAATACGGCAGTTTGGTCGCAATCATGATCTTTTCGCGGCAGTGATTCTTCTCCACAATCTTTCCGAGCGCCTCCTCATTGCCCGGATAGACATACGCCGTATCAAAATAATTGACACCGCAGCGGATCGCCTGCATGACCTCGCGCTCTGCCTTATCCATGATCACCTTGCCGTTATTCTTTCGGAATCGCATGCAGCCGTAACCGAGCAGGGAAACAGGCTTGCCGTTCCGGAGCTTCCGGTATTGCATCACCGACACTTCCTTCCTGATAAAATCTGTTGCCTTATTATAGCATATCATCTCACAAAAAGCAAGATGGATGAGATAGCATATTCGATATGAAAATGCAAAATGAAAAATAAACCTTATCCGGCAAAAACTCTTTGCTGTTTCAGTTCTCTTTTCCGAGTATGAAATCTGTTCAGTACATCGCGCTCAATAGCAGAATGGTTCTGCGGCAGCTATAGAATAACGGCTGTCGGCACTGCCGACTGGCTGTCGGTACTGCCGACCGACCGGCACTTGACAGATTCGGGTTTTCATGCTATACTGAAAATATCTATCAAAACAGATACCGCAGAAATACTGAGGGGGTGTTTGCTGTGAACCGTTTTCTGTTCCTGTTTACGGGGCTTTGTCTCGCGGCGGCTTGTCTGACAGGCTGCGGCGATCAGCCGGATGATGCCGCTGCGGAAATACCGCCCGGATCGGTCATGCTCCATGACGGCAAAATCGTTCCGATCGTGGACGATGAATCCGAGCTGACAGAAACCGAATCCGGCTATCTCTGGAGCTTTCACAACGGCGATTACAGCATGACGTTCCCGAAGGAATGGGAATCCAGATTTCTGATCCGCGGCACAACGGTCTACTGCCTTGCCTGCTTTGAGCGCGGCACTTCATCCAGCTCGCTCTTTTCCGTGGAATACCGTCCGGCAGAGGATGTCGGTGCGAAAAAACCGACTCCTGAGCTGATTCTCGGCGTCTCCGGCGATGAATTTCTCTGCGCGGTCTATCCGCGGCGCACGGAGCCCTCGAACGGCGTT
Organism: Clostridia bacterium; assembly: GCA_021152595.1. Lineage (GTDB taxonomy): Bacteria > Bacillota > Clostridia > Oscillospirales > Ruminococcaceae > Firm-04. The sequence goes on along the minus strand of JAGKVC010000018.1, from coordinate 3,268 downwards.
CTGCGCAGGGAATATGAGGCGATGATCGCGGACTGTGATGCGGTCATTCATTCCGCGGCAGAGAAAAATGACGACGCGCGCCTGCCGCTCGCAACTGAGCATTATATTCCGGCAGACGGCAAAATCAATTCCGAGCTTTTCGGCTCTTGGAAGCTGCAATCCTCCAAAAACGGCAGACTCGGCGAGACGATGGTCTTTGATCCGGAAACCGGCATCCTGACCTATAACGGCGAGGACGGCGTCCGGATCGGAAGCTGCCTCTTTAACATTTACGCGGCAACCTATGACGCGAACACACAGACAAACTGGGGCGATGCCGCACTCGTCTTTCTCGACGGCACCGTCTACTACGCGACCTACTATGAAACCTCTCCGCGCACGCTGGAATTCGACGCTGTCGTGCAGCAGTCCGAACGGAAGGATCTGCTCAGGGGCACGGTCTTTGCTGAGCAAATCAAGCCCGTCGTGATACAATAGAATTGACAACGCCTGCTTCAGATCTTTTATCTGCGCGCGAATTTCGCGCACGGTCTGAGCAGGCGTTGATGTTATTATACGCATCCGCCGTGACAGTTATGTGAAATTCCGGACGGTTTCACGGGATCTTCACGGAATCTTCAGTTTTTCATAATAGACAGGCAGAAAAACACAATCTGACATAAAGATTCGCGGAATCGTGATTGACGGCTCCGACAGATTGTGTTATGATAAAAGCAGCGGATAATCCGCTTTGATCTGATTTGGGGAAAGGATGAAATCCGATGAAACAAAGATACAGAAAAATCACCTCTTTGCTTGCGGCATGCACGGTTCTGCTCTCGGCGGCAGGCGGCATCTTTCCGGTACAGACCGCTGCTGCAGCAAAGCTCCTCGCCTTTCCGGGCGCTGTCGGTGCCGGAAAATATGCAACCGGCGGCAGAGGCGGCGAGGTATATCATGTGACCAATCTCAATGACAGCGGCGAGGGCTCCTTCCGCGACGCAGTCAGCAAATCCGGCAGAATCGTCGTTTTCGATGTCAGCGGAACGATCGAGCTCAAGGGCAATATCCTCTGCTCGAGCAATGTCACCATTGCCGGTCAGACTGCGCCGGGCGGCTCCGGCATCACATTGAAGAATTATAAAATGGGCATGTCCGGCGACAATATCATCTGCCGGTTTATCAGCTCGCGCCCCGGTCCCTATGCCGCAACAAGCTCCGGCAATGACGCATGGGGCGGCGCAAAGGGCTCCAATTCCATCATCGACCACTGCTCTATGGGCTGGACAACCGATGAGCAATGGGGACTCTATTCCAATAACGAATATTACACGGTGCAGTATTCCGTTCTCGGTCCGGCAGATTCGTGGGGCGGACACAAAAAAGGTCTCCACGGCTTCGGCATCATGCTCGGAAACGGCTGGCTCACCTTCGACCATAATCTCATCATCCACAATGTTTCGCGGAATTTCCGCGGCAAGGTCCCCCAGCAGAAAACCGCCGATTTTACGAACAATGTCATCTATGACTGGGGCTATCAGACCGCCTACGGCACAATCGGGCACCTCAATTATGTCAACAATACGCTGAAAGCAGGCAACTCCACAACCGGCGGCTATCACTGGATGTATGTGGACAGCACAACCAGTCCGCAGAATTTCAAGGTATTCTGTCAGGGCAACCGCATGTTCAATAAGGACGGATCGGTCAACGGCATCACCGGCGATAACTGGGCAGGCGTCACCGTCAAGGACGGCATCGGCATCACGAAAAATAATCTCTACAGCGGCACCGCCTTCCAGACAATCGTGGACGGTGAAAATGTCTCGACGGCGACGACCTGTGAGAGCGCGGCGGCATCCTTTGACCATGTTGTCAGCTTCGCAGGCAACGGCATCTCGCCCGATCAGCGCACCGCGATCGACAGACAGTGCGCCGCTGATGCGAAAAACGGCACAGGTCAGTGCAGCGGCACAGCGGCTTTCGACGGCTCGGAAGCCAATCTCACAAAATACAATATCAAATGCGGCGTAACCTATCAGTATCCTGCTGCGGTCAATTCGCCGCAGATCACCGACAAGGACCGCGACGGCATGGAGGATGCATGGGAGCTGGCGCGCGGACTCGATCCGAATGATCCGGAAGATTACCGCGGCGACTACTGCGGTCAGGGCTACATGAACATTGAGTATTATATCAATGATCTGACGGTCGATGCATTCCCTGCCGGCGTTGTGAAGCAATCCCCGACCGATGTCGAAAAGGTCGAGGCGGTCTCTGCATTCGAGACAATCGAGGCGGAATCCTATCTCTCGCAGGAGGGCATCCAGACCGAGGAGAATGCATCCGCATCCGGCGGCGCGAACATCGGCTTTGTCGAAAACGGCGACTATATCATGTTCCGCAAGGTCGATTTCGGCACGGGCGCACGCTCGCTCAGCGCTGTGCTTTCCGGCAATGCGGCAGGTATTGAGCTGTATCTCGACGGCATATCCGGTTCGCCCGATGCATCCGTTCAGTTTGCAGGCACAAGCGGCTACGACGACTATCAGACCGTTTCGTGGACAATCCCGACGCTCTCCGGTCAGCATAATCTCTATCTCAGATTCACGGGCGGCTCGGGCTATCTGCTCAATGCCGACAGCTTCGTCTTCGGCAGGGATGCGCTGCCCGTCAACGGCAGACTGTTCCGGAATCTGCTGATCGCGGACACCGCCTATCCGAATGACTGGGTTCTCGCGGACAATGCGAAGGTCGGCTCGCAGGTCTACGGTGACCGCGATTTCACATTCGCTGCCCTGCCGGAATCCCTGAACGGCGCGGAACAAATCATCACGCCCTGCAACGCGAAAAATGTGTTCTCCGATTACGCCGAATTCACCGCTGCGCAGGATATTACCGTCTGCATTGCGCTCGATACCAGAGTCGAGGATGCAGGCAAAACACCGCCGTGGCTCAGCGACTATACGCGCACCGATCAGACTGCAGTTTGCAGCAATGAGGTCGTTTTTGCGATCTATGAAAAGCTGTTCCGCGCCGGTGAGACTGTTTCGCTCGGCAGCAACAATATGAACGGCAACTGCATCTGCTATACCGTGCTGCTCCTGCCGGAAGATCCTGCCGTGACAACTGCCGTCACGACAACCGCCACAGATCCGGTCACTACAACAACCGAAACGACCGTCACGACAACGGTCACGGAAGCACCGGAAACCGATCCCGAAACAACCGTCACAGATGCGTTTGTCCCGATGATCGGCGATGTGAATTGCAGCGGCAAGGTCGATGT
>JAGKVC010000157.1 GCA_021152595.1 Clostridia bacterium | reverse complement strand
CTGTCTCAATTGGTCTAAAACAGTTCAGTGACTTGCTTAGGACTCCATTATACCATTTTTGACACCGGAGGGGAAGACGCGGATCATTTTACTCTTACGATTATATATAATTTAGCATCACGGAGTCGTCACCGCGACCAGCACCTTCTCCCGCATGACTGCACTATCTATATAGTAGCCACGGGTGAACTTCCACGACCGGTATTCGTCCGGGTCCTTCGGCGGCGGGTTCTGCTTGGCGTGCTGCTTTTTCAGCAAGGTGCAGTATTCGAGTGCGCGGCAGCTGACTGACCACGCGACTTCTTCATAACTCCCGTTTTGCTTCATCTCTGCGACGAGATCGGGATGATTCTCCTCCATGAAATCCATCCATGCAAGACCGTAATAACCGGCTGTTTTATGTCTTCCCATTGTAATCCTCCTTATCTTATCAGGGGCACAAAGCCCGGTGTATTGTTGTCGGCGGCATAGGTTCCGTTCGGAACGTCCGCTGCTGACCGTGCTTCCGTTTCTGCATTGACCATGATCTGAATATGGGCGCCGGAGTAGACGCGCTCCGCGAGCGTATAGAGTTCAGCTGCTTCTTTGAGCTCCGCTTCTGCCTGTGCCAGTTCCTCGGCAGCTTTCGCTGCCTGCGCTCTGCTGTTCGAGATCAATGTCTCGACATTGCGCCAGTTTCCGGCGGTGATCGACGGATATTTCCGCAGCGTTTCCTCTGCCTGCTGTTTTGTGAACCGCTTCGACGGGATCCCGCCGAAGATCAGCTCCAGTTTCTCTTTCAGATCGAGCGCAAATTGCAGATCATGCTTTTCGGATTGTGCGGCATCGTACTTCTGATGCATTGCCTCATCCTTGGCAGCAAAATCCTGCCGCAGCGACCGCAGCGTGGTGCCATCATTGATTCGCTTGTTCAGTGCAAGCAGTCTGTCAAGCTCTGAATCATTTGTCCACGCATATACTTTCTCCGGAATTCTCTTGCGCGGCGTGAGTCTGCCGTCTTTCACAACACCGATATATAATCGCATCATGCGAAGCACCGGTGCGTTTTTCTGGCGCTTCTCTTGCGCTTCTGCAAGCTGTTCTTCGAGCCTTTGTTCAAATTCTCGATTGGCTTTGATCCGTCCCTTCAATGCAATTTCACTGTACTCCACGCCAAGCGACTTCAAGCGAATAAAATTCTTGGCACCTTTTGCGCGAAACGCGAGATACTTGCCGTACTTGATGTCGTATCCTGCTTTGACCAGATGCGCCATCAGATAGAAAATATCCTGAGAGAGCGGAACAAATCGGTCAATGTCAGCGCGCAGCTTGTCACGCGCCGACTGCGGCTTCGGCTGATACGACTGCTCGATGTCTCGAATTGCCTGCACATGACATTCCTGCGCTTCAAATCCGTTCTCCGTTTGCCGATATGAAATATGCAGGCGCTCCATTTCCGTCTGCACATACGCCTGCTTGTCGCGGTCGGTATAGAAAAAAGATTTGAACGGCAGCAGCCGATCGTGTTCCATTTTCTCGACTTCGGCGGAAAGCTCCGCAATCCGGAATCTCATGCTTCGCGCCAGACCAAGTGAATTTGCTTCTTGCCGCTTCTGTTTTCGCAAAACTGTCACGGCCTGCTTTGCGTCCTGCGAGCGTTTGTATTCTGCAACAGTCATGTGCGCATAGTGTGCGTTCTTGTCTTCGCGCTTGAGACCGTGCTGCATCAGGAGCCGTTCCATTTCGATTCGCTCGGCATGCTCCCAGCCCATTGCGGCGGAATCGTATCTGCTGTGTGCTGCGAATCCCATTTCTTCCAAAGCCGCCCGCATCGAAACACCTTTCGGCAGTCCATTCTTTCGCGCCTTCGCGTAAAACGGAATGAAGTCGATATGCAGATGCGGAGTTGCTTCGTCCATGTGAAGCACGGCATTGAATACATACAGATTTGGATTTCGTTTTTGAAACGCCTGCATATATTCGATCAGCAGTTTTCTTGCAGTCTCTCCGTTCGGCGTGCCGCACGCTGCGGTTTTGCAGTCACCGAATTGTACGACTGCTTCGTAAAATGCTTCTTCGCGTTTGCCGTTTGCGATGTGTTCGTAGTAATCTTTAATGCGGCGGCAGGGCTGACGCTGCTTGGCATTGTACGCTGCAAGTGAATCGAAAAAAAGTTTTTCGTATGCCGCCCGAATCGGTTCGCATGTGAAGATGATGTTTTCGGGTGTGCGTACCGGATCAATGTTCGCCGCATAAAATTCGCGGTTGTTGTGCGCAAAGTCTGCGCAGTTCGGATCGCTTGCCTTCCCGACTGTGAAGCTGATGCTGAACTGTCCCATTTGCTTTTCCTTTCTTTTTTCAGCAAGGTGGCAAAAAAGTGCGTTTCAGAAGCCTGTCTGAAAGATAACCCAATGCCAGTTCTGCACGCCCGTACAGGTGCTTGCAAAACCTCCGTTTCGCGATGCTGCACGCATTGGGTTCCAGCAAATCAGTTTTCTGTTTTGTCGGAAATCGTCTGCTCCGCAGATTGGAGATTCCCCAAGCCCCTTTTGCGTGAACGTCCGATGCGGTCATAGTAATCTTCGGTGTTTTCCTGCACCGCAGAGAGATACATACTCACAAGCTGAATGAGCATGGATGCTTCGTTGTCGTAGAAATAAATCGACACAAGTTTCATGTCATCGTGCGGGAAGGTACGCCCGTGCTTGATGATTTTCTGCATCAGCTTCTGCGCAGACTGCGCAATGTGATTCTCAGGATCAATCGCAGCAATCTGATTCAGCGATTGCAGCAGCGCGTTGACACTTTCGCGGTCGATCTTCACCGCGACCGGGCCGAGGTTCGTTTTCTTCATTTTTCAAAACTCCTTTTCATTTTTTCGTAAGCGGTTTTTGTCATAGCTCCGCTTGACTTCGTTTGAGGTTGTGTGATATAATAATCTCAGATCACCGCAAGCTCCGTATTCAGCTTCACGCGATATGAGTTGAGACTGCTCCAAAGGACAGCCTTCGCATAGCCGGCGTAGTTTTTGATATGCGTCGAGGCGAGTGCATCGGTGAAATCATCAAGTGCGGAGAAGATCATTTCGGTAAGCGAACCGCAGCCGCAGCACACTGACGCTGCATTGATCGCGTCGATCACGGCGCAGGCATCGGTCTGTTCGCCGGAGTAGGTTTGCGTGCCGGTTCTTGTTGCCATACTGACCAGACTGTTCACCAGCAGTACGAAGTTGTCAAAGCGGTCAACGGTTTTCAGATCAGTCTTGTCGCAGGGATATTCCATGTAGAAGTCATACTCACAGAGCCAGCGAATCGCTGCCTGCATCTTCTTCGGACTTTGTGAATAGGCATACGGAATCCGTTGCGCTGTCGTGATTTCAGAAATCACCTGCTCTGCGATCTGCGTATCCGTCAATCCGACTGCCGCATCTTCGCCGCGCGAAGATGGATGGATAGAAATCTCTGTAGAAGTCTTTGTAGTAATCTCTGTATTTGTCCGGGGAAATTTTCCATAGGGGTATGGGGAAATTTCGGCACACCCCCTGCGGAAATTCCGACACAGGGGTATCAGAAATATCGGCAGATGCCCCGTCCGATTCTTCGGGACACCCGTCCGGTGAAATTTCACCACATGGGTAGGTGAGCGATTTCAGGCGTTCCACATCGAGCGCGAGATAGAGGACATTGGCATAAACCATTCCGTTTGACCGCAGCGTGCGAAACTCCCGGCGCACAACGCCCATTTCCTCAAGGAACACGATTGCGTCCTTCGCCTGACCAGCGGAACAGCCGAACTGCTCTGCGATCTGCGCATAGCTGCGCTGCAAGAGATCGTCACGGAACTTCTTCTGATAACCGATCACCTGACCGCTGCCCTCGTCCCGAATCTCCCGCGGACGATACCAATACACAATATCCGCAAGAATGTTAATTGCCAATAAATGAGGCTTCGGGTGCTTGAGGTCAGATTTGACAAATACGCGATACCAGATTTGCGGTATTACATTGCCGGTGAAGGCGACTTCTCTGAGTTGATCGCAAGTTGAAACACCTGTATTGAACACGCGCAATACCTCCTTAAAATTGAATACTTAACTACGAAGATTACGCGAAATTCGTAGATTCAATCTTCCCAAATCTTACCATCGAATCCAGATTACCAAATCATATTAGCTGGAAATCAGCTGATTATTTGGAAAATCAGGGATTGGAGAAAATAAGAAAATCGCGCATTTTCTGGAAAATGCACGATTGGGTGGAGATATTAGGATGCGATGTTGTTGCCTCCTAAGCGAAACGCCGCAGGTTCGATTCCGGTTCGGGGTGTTCTTCATCAGCGGAAACACGCGAATGATTCGGGTGTTTCCACTGATTTGTCATATTAGAGCAAAAAGCGCAGACCGATCGAAGTGCCGAATCGCACTTGCTTTCCGCTCCGGATTGTGCTGCACTATATGTAAACATATAGGAAAGTCAGAATTGCTTGTATTACAGCAGTTATCCGGAACCGGTGAAAGAGACAGAACCGAAGAAAGCCTGACAGCGTGATGCTATCAGGCTTTCGTTATTGCAAATTCAGGCTTTACAGCATTATCGGCTGCCGCCGGCATATTTTCCACAGTTGATATCCAGCACGGTTCTTTCCGGATCTATAAGAGCATTTTCATACTGAACAGTCCATTGTGGATCCATCTGTATTTTACCGTTTTCATCTATACTGTCTATTGTTTCTCCGCTCTTGATAGGGAAATCATTGTTAAACTGATAACTTGCGATATTGTATACATAGTTTACAACGTGGTTTGGATCCAGCTCCTTAAAATGAACCTGAACTTCAGCTCCGCCAAACACAAAAAAGCCTAATGTATCAATCACCATTTCATTTGCGTCAGCCACATTAAAAAACCTGACGTTCATAAAAAGGTGTATAAAACGTTCTCCCAAACCGAACTTCTTCTGCTCCTCAAACATCTCCGGTGTGATCAGTTTTCCGCTCTGAGGCGCATAGATACCGATGCATTCCGGATAACACGCAAGAGCTGCCTCAACCTGTAACAGCATTATTTCCGCCTGTTCCTTATAAGGAAGCGCCGCACCAAGCATCGTATTGACCAGAACAGTGTATTTGCATTCACTGATCAGCTGCTCTGCATTCGGAACATCCCAGAGCTGGCTGCGCTTCATTTCATCCAAATCAATACCTGAACCCGGATCAGACGCTAAAAATGCAGCCATAACCGGAACACCATCCGGATTGTCCTGTAAAATCACTTTATGTCCCGGAAGAGGAAACATAAACATATCGCCGCTGCTCTCCCTGGCGGTTTCCGCATAGGGCACATCGCCAAGATCACCAAAACGCTTTTCTAATGCATTTCTGAACTGTTCTGTTGTCGGTGATGCGGGTTTATTTTTGAACAGCAGCTGAACCATCATGATTTCGATTTTGTTTTCCACTGTACACCTCCATCTAATTGATTACCTGCTTTCGGAAATGATTTTCCTTACTATGATTATACAGTGTTTCTGCCGACATGTCAATATCCGGAAACGCCGGAATCGAAAAAATGCTCAGAGGCACTGTGTTGATTCACTTGCTCAGATCAGCCGGAATTTGTTATGCATCAGCAGGGGGGCTGCTTTCTTCATACAGTTCTCTGGGAATCGGCTCCGAAGAGATACAAAGGTCGCGGTCTGCTTTCGCCCAGATTCTGCTGCAGGTATCCGTCATTTTTCTGCAATCACAGATATACACGACTGCATTTCCGAGCCTGGAATACGTCACAGCGCCGGTATAGTCGAATGCTTCTTTATAGTTGGGATAATATTCTGATACGCATGTATCGGATGCTGCTGTGAAATGCGTATGGAACGGGGGAGATTTCAGGATTTTTCCATCGTAGTCTGCGATTGTGATCTCAAAAGGGTTTGGGTTCAGTCTGTCCGGAATCCCGAGCCGCTCATCCACTGAATGGAGATATGTATTACGTTCATGTCCGACACCGACGAGGAGGACTTTTCCGTTTGCTTCATAGAGCCTGCTGATACAGCTTCCCACCGGTGCAGGAGATGAACATTTTTCTTCTCCGCGGACAAATTCAGCCGCGCCTTTTCCGAACACTGCAACAGAATGTGTCGGATGCAGGGACCGCACCCCGTCCTTCCGGAAAGCTGCAACCTCTGCAAGCGTTCCAATGTCGGGAACAGTCGATCTGACATCGTAATGCGGTGACTCCCGCCAGACCTTATTCCATGTATGTGTCGGCACAATAAAGAGCCCGTCATGCAGATACTCGCAGAATGCATCAATCAAGCCGTCTGCACCGTTCTCGATTTTCCCAATGGCACGCAAAGAGCAGTGAATCGTCACGATATCATCCGGTTTGATTCCTGCGTCTTCCAGAAAAGTAAATATTTCATGCTTTGTTATCATTCCAAATGCACCCCTTTATTTTTATAATGATCCTGCACGATTCCGCTGGCTGTCAATTCCAATTATATGTCAATTAAAACGCCGTCGTACCTCTGACTTCCTATCAGAAATACGATGACGCAAAAGCTCCTGTATCAGCGCCGCACAAATGACGGGGCTGGCTGATTTTCGTTTCATTCCGGTTTCCGCCGCATTTCTTTGAAAAGTATCACTGCCAAAATAATTTTATATTATAATTAAATATATGGATTATCCGAAGCGTGCTTCGATGAGCGGCTGCTCCCAGAAGATCTCTGCATGCTGTGCCGCGGCGAGCGCATCGGCATGTTCACGGAGCGATTTCAGAAGGCTCTGTTCACGCTTTCCGGAGCGTCTGCCCTTGCCTTCATAGAGAATCTCAGAGAATGCCGCGTCATAGGAGATGCCGAAATCCTCTGCGTCCGCATGCGGAAAAAAGCTGACCGTCAGCGTATAGCGGATCTCACCGCCGCCGGAGGATGCCGTCAGCATGACCGCCGCACCGCGCCGCCGGACACCCGAAAAGCTGCCCTCTGCGCCAAAATACTGCTGATAAACGTCGATATCCATGAGCTGCTCCTTTCTCATGCATCACGCCGGATCACCGATACATGCGTGACACCGTTGACCGCATCGGGATATTCCCTGTCAAACCGCATGCCGATCGCTTCTGCGGTTCTGACGGATGCCGTGTTCGTGGATTTACAATAGGAATAAAACGCCGGATAGTCTGTATTTTGCAGCGCCCACTGCAAGACGGCGCCTGCCGCCTCTTTGGCATAGCCTCTGCGCTGCTGATCCCTGCGGAGCTCTTGACGCTGGGGAGTTTCGCTCTCTGCGGAGAGCGACCAGAGGCGCTGCCTCTGGACTCCGCAAACTTTTGAAAAAGTTTGATCAAAACTTTTGTATTGACGCTCCTGTAGCGTAATGCGTAGCCGGAATGCTTTAGCAATACGGAGCCGCGCACGGCGCGGTGAAAAAGCTCGACCAAAACTTTTATTTCGGCTTCGCCGTGTGCGCCTTAAGTTGTTAGC
>JAGKVC010000017.1 GCA_021152595.1 Clostridia bacterium | reverse complement strand
ATGCTTTAGCAATACGGAGCCGCGCACGGCGCGGTGAAAAAGCTCGACCAAAACTTTTATTTCGGCTTCGCCGTGTGCGCCTTAAGTTGTTAGCATTGTTCGCCCGAAGCAGCGCTCCGCAATCGGCGGGCGTCAGCTCACGCAGGAACAGTCTTTCCGTTTCGAGGATTATTTTCGCGGATTCCTTCCGCGATGCTGCTCCGTCTGTTTCCGCTGCAATACGCAGACCGTCTCAATGCCGGTGGTATGCGGAAACATATCGACCGGCTGAATATCAGTAACGCGGTAGCCGGAGCGCGTCAGTTGTATGAGGTCGCGCTCGAGCGTTTCGATCTTGCAGGAGACATAGACAATCCGCTGCGGCTTCATCGCGGCGGCTGCGCGCAGGAATGCAGGCGATGCACCGGCACGCGGCGGATCCATCAGCAGAACATCGCAGCTTTCGCCCTCTTTCGCCATGCGCTGCATGAATTTTCCGGCATCCTCATTGCAGAAGCGGATATTCGCAAGCTGATTGCGCTTTGCATTCTCGGCGGCATCACGGCAGGCGGAGCGGTTCAGCTCCACGCCGATCACATCCGCGCCGTGCTTTGCGCAGATCATGCCGATCGTACCGGTGCCGCAGTAGGCGTCGATCACCGTGACGCCCTTTTTGATCTCCGCCGCTTTGACCGCAAACGCATAGAGCTTTTCGGTCTGCACGGGATTGACCTGATAGAAGGATGCAGGCGAAATCCGGAAGCGACAGCCGCAGAGGACATCCTCGATATAGCCCTTGCCTGCAAGCGTGATGCTGCGTTCCCCGAGCATCAGCGGAAGCCCGTCCGGCGCGATATTCTGCACGATGGTCGTCAGCTCCGGATGCGCCTCCAGCAGCGCGGAGACCAGATGCTTCTTTGCAGGCAGCACCGCAGATGCCGTCACCAGCACGAGCATCACCTCGCCCGTGGAGACCGATGTCCGGATGAGCGTATGCCGGAGCAGACCGCTCCCCGTCCGCAGATCATAGGGCTGGATTTTCAGATCATGCATGAGCTTTTTGAGCGTCTGGACGATCGGGGCGGCGCGGCGGTCCTCGAGCATGCAGTCATCGACGGCGACCATTTTCTGTCCGGTCGATTGAAAAATACCGGAAATCAGCTCGCCGCCTCTGCCCCTGCCGTAGACATTCTGCACCTTGCAGCGGTAATAATAAGGCTCATCCATCGGGAGAATCGGGCGCACCTTCGCAAATTTCGAGAGCATGCGCTCCGCCTTTTCCTGCTTGCGCTGAATCTGCTCAGCATAGGTTTCCTGTAACTGACATCCGCCGCAGCGTTTGAAGCAGCGGCAGCTTTTTTCGCCGGTCTGCGGATCGGTAATGATCTGTCTGTTCATGTTCAGTCTCCTTTCGGGTGTCATCCCTGCATGTGTTTTGCGTATCCGTTTTCGTAGTCTCTGCCGGCATCGTAGGCTTCCAGATCAGATTTGGAGAGATCGCCCTTGCCGTCAAAGCGGTAGAATCTGCCGCTCTCCGCAGTCAGCTCCAGAATGCAGTAATCCGGATCGTCCATGCCTGCCGGATAGTATTTTTCATCGCCGTCATTCCAGAGCAGCGCCTTATATTCCCGTTCAAAATGCGCCGCGGCTCTGCAATAGAGACAGACGCCCTCAAACGTCGCATCATCTGAGAAATAGAGGCATGCGTCCGGATGCTGCATCAGGCTCTGCACATGCTCTGAGCTTGTATTCGTCGAGATCAGATGCCGCCCGAGTCCCTTGTGCCAGACGCAGAACACCCTGCGGATATTCTGTCTGCCCTGCGCATCCGTATAGCCGATGGATGCAAACAGCGAGCGATTGATCAGGTTCATGATTTCATCGTGTGTCACAGCGGAGTTCTCCTTTCTCAGTTCCGGTTTCAGGGGCGCGCATGATCATTCCCCTCTAGTATAGCATATCTGCGCCGGAAAAGCAACAAAAAAGCGGCACCTGCACTGTGCATGCACCGCTTTTGCTGTCAGGCAGTCTGTTCGCTCCCTGCCAGATTGCTGATCCAGATGCCCTTTCGCACCAGAATCAGCCCGATTACAATTTTGATCAGATCCGCCGCCTGCACGATCGCATAAATCACACTGATCGGCAGTGCGGTTCTGAAGCAGAGCAGCATCGCCAGCGGCAGCATAATCGTCCATGAAAATACGCTGTCAAAGAGGAATGTGACGAGCGTTTTGCCGCCGGAGCGAAGTGTGAAATAGAGCGCATTCAGCACACCCTGCACCGGAAAGAACAGCGCCGTCAGCCGGATGAACATTGTCGCAAGGCTGCGGACATTCTCCGTTGTATCGTAGGCATGGGGGAAGACGGGGGAGAGCAGAAAGAGAATCACCGTCAGCCCGACGCAGAGCAGACCGCTGAACCATGTCAGCGAGAATGCATCGCGCTTTGCCTGCTCATATTTCCCTGCGCCGAGCGTCTGCCCGATCAGGATGCCGACCGCATGCCCGAGCGCTACAAATACCACATTCAGCAGATTGCAGAGCGCATTCGAGATATTGAGTCCGGCGACAATATGCAGTCCGCGCACCGAATAGCACTGCGTCAGCGCGGCGACAGCGCCTGCCCAGAGGAACTCATTGCAGAAAATCGGGATGCTCTTGCGCAGCATCTTTGCACGGATCTCCGCCGGAATGCGAAACGTCTTCCAGATGCCTGCGAGGAACGGATGCGCTTCGGATTTTGCATGCGCCCAGATCACCAGCATGCCCATCTCAATGAATCTTGCAATGACGGTTGCAATCGCCGCACCGGAGACGCCGAGCGCCGGAAAGCCGAATTTGCCGTAGATCAGCAGATAATTCAGCACGACATCCGTCACGACCGAGGCAATGCCTGCTGCCATCGGCTTGACGCTGTCGCCGGTTTCGCGCAGCGTGCTTGCATAGGTCTGTGTGATGCCGTTTGCAGGCAGTCCGAGCAGCATAATTGCGAGATATTGCAGCGCATAGTCCGTTGTCAGCACCGGATCGACCTCGCTGCTTTCGCCGTGCAGATACAGCCCGATGAGCTGCGTGCGCAGAAGCCAGAGGATCAGCATGCCGCTGAACGTACAGACCGCGGAGATCAGCGCCTTGAGCCGGAAGCTGTGCCGCACGCCCTCAAGATCGCCGGAGCCGTGAAACTGCGCCGTATAGATGCCCGGACCGGAAAGTCCGCCGAAAATCGCAAGATAAAACACAAACAAGAGCTGACTGATAATCGAGACAGCGGTCATCGCCTCGGTGCCGCGGCTGCCGACCATCACATGATCGACCAGTCCGACCGCATTCGAGATGCCGTTCTGAATCATAATCGGCACAGCAAGCGTCAGTGCGCGCTTGTATACGGGGTTTTGCTTCATAAAATCACCTTTTGAGTAAAATCGTACAGTCTCTATTAAACCATAAAACCGCAAAAAAGTCAACCGCAAAAAAATTAGAAATGAGAAATGAGAAATGAGAAATTATCGTGTCCGCTTGCGCGGACAATTTTATAAATCATCGCCGCAGGCGATACCGCAATTTCTAATTTCTAATTTCAAATTTCTCATTTTCATCCATTGCGTTTTACGCTGCAATGTGGTATAATGAGGCATCAAGCGAAGGGAGAAAACTATGCGCAGAATACTGATTACCAACGACGACGGCATCGCGGCGGACGGTCTGATCCGGCTGGCGGCTGCCGCACAGAAATACGGCGAGGTGTGGGTGGTCGCGCCGGATTCGCAGCGCAGCGCCGCCTCACACAGCATCACGCTCCATACCTACATCGACGTCTTTCCGCATGATTTCCCTGTGGAAGGCGTGCATGCGTTCTCGTGCAGCGGTACCCCGGGCGACTGCGTCCGCGTTGGCAGCCTGAACATCATGCCGCAAAAGCCCGACCTCGTGCTCTCCGGCATCAATTACGGCTACAATGTCGCTTCGGATATCCAGTATTCCGCGACAGCAGGCGGCGCGTTTGAGGGCTCATTTCAGGGCTATCCCTCGATTGCGCTCTCCGAACAGGCATGCCCCTGTCACGAGGTCACGGACGCCTATCTCGATGCGGTGCTCGCAGAACTGATCGGGCTGCATCCGGCAGAGGGCGAGATCCTCAATGTCAATTTTCCCGGCTGCAAGCTCGCGGAATGCAAGGGGATTCTCCGGAACCGCAAGGTCTCGCGCGGCATGTTCTACCGCGATCACTACAACGTGCAGGCGCAGCTCCCGAACGGCGGTCTCCGGCTGATGGTCGAGGGCGATTACAACGAGGACGCCGAGCCCGATACCGATTTCCGCGCCGTTGTCGAGAATTTTGTCTCGATCGGCATTGCTGCGAATATTCAATAAGCATAAAAAACGTGTCAGGCGCAAAACCTGACACGTTCTTTTTATTTCAGGAATACAATGCTGCCGCATTTAACCGGATGATCGAAAATCCGGACATCCTTGCCGATATAGCGCAGCAGCCGCAGTACGATCGTCAGATCACCGGATGCAATGAGAATGTTGAGAATCCCGAACAGAAAGACCGCCGGAAGATTCGCCGCAATCGCAATAACGGAAGGAATCAGCCCGAGCACCGTGCAGGGGAGCAGCGCACCGAACAGATAAGCGCCGATGCTGAGCGCCTCTTTGCAGAAGCAATAGGGCATCAGCGATTTGAGCTGAAATCCGAAGCCGATGCTTTTCCACTTCTCGCGGCACGTCCTGACAAACCCGAGCCCGTGCAGAAATTCATGCACCGGAACCGAAATCAGCAGCGCCAGCAGCACCAGCTTCCAGTTGCAGGTAAAAACATTCAGCGCATTTTTCCGCTGCACCAGCAGATACACCGCGCCCAGCAGAATGCTGATCGGAACGCCGGTTGCAAAGATCATCAGATTGGCAGTCAGTGCCGGAAAGGTCTCGTCCTTCATCTGATAACCTTCCGCCTCGAGCTGCTCCTGCACACGCGCAATATTCTCCATGCGATCCTGCATATTCTTCGATTGTGTTTGATCTTTTTCCATGTATATACTCCAAATTCTGACTTTGTCGGAGACAGCCTGCAATCAATCCGCGGCGTTTCTTCTCTTTCGTATGAAGAAGCGGATCAAGCTGAACAGCACCAGAACGCCGCCGAGTCCTGCCGCAGGAATCCACGCCCTGCCGCGGATCGTACCGAAGCCGGGGCTTGCGTTTTCCGGCTCTGTGACAATCGGGGCAGGCTCGGTATTCTCCGCATCGGGCAGCGGTTCATGCGCAATGCCCTCTGCATCGGCATATTCGCGGACTGTTCCCGTATTGGAATACAGCACCAGTTCATTTTTCAGGCGCCGGTAGCCGGATTCGCCGTCATAGCTGTAGCCGAATGCCTTTTCCCCAAGGGTTTTGACCGTATCGGGCAGATAGACCTCCGTGAGCTGCGGACAGCCTGCAAATGCGTGGTCGCCGACAGTTTCCAGCGCATGTCCGAGCCGCAGATAATTCAGTGTGCGGCAGTCGCGGAATGCATCGGCACCGATTACGGTCAGCGCATCGCCGAATTCCGCAACCTGAAGCGAACCGCATCCGCTGAATGCGCCGTCACGGATCTCGCGGACGCTCTCCGGCAGACGGACAGTCGTGATGCCGTTGTTTCCGGCAAATGCCTCTGCATTGATGATCTGCACGCCCTCCGGCACCTCAATCACGCTGTCTTTTCCGCGGTAGGCGATGAGCATTCTTCCGAGCGTGCGGAAATCCTCTTTGCCGTCCTCGAGCCATTTCGTACCGGCAAAGGCATCCGCCGCAAGATTTGTAAAGGTATCGGGCGCTTCGATCTCCGCAAGCGCCGTGCAGCCGGAGAATGCGCCCTGCTGAATCTGCGTGACGCTCTTCGGGATCGTGATTTTTTGCAGCGATTCCGAATCTGCAAAGGCACCTGCCCCGATGATCTTCACAGCATCCGGAACCGTATAGGCAGCGCCGATGCCGCGGTAATCATAGAGAATGCCGCTGCCGAGGATCACCGCATCGCCGGTCTGCGCGTCCAGATAGGGCGTCTCCGCAAATGCATCCGGACCGACCTCCTGCACGGTATCCGGCAGGGTGACACTCCCGAGCAGCTTGCAGCCGGAGAATGCGCCCGCGCCGATGCTGACGCAGGATTCCGGCAGCTTCATCGTTTGCAGATAAGCGCAGCCCTCAAAGGCTCGCTCACCGATTTTTTTGACCGTATCCGGCAGCAGGACAGCATCCGCATAGCAGTATTTGAACGCTTCTGCGCCGATTTCCGTGATAGGCTTCCCGTCGATCTGCGCCGGGATCTCGACCGTTTTCTCACAGGTCCAGCGGAATGACTGAATGCAGATTCCGCCGTCCGCTGCCGCTTCGGAACGGATCATCGTCAGCGGATCGGGCGGTGTCATTTCGGTGTGTACAACGGTTGTGATCTCCGCAGTGGTATCTGTTGTGGTGATTTCGGTTGTCGTATCCGCAGTGATGTCTGTTGTCTCCGCATCGGGATCCGGATTTTCCCCTGCCGCATCGGTTACGGCAGGCGGATCCTCCGGTGCGTTTTCCGGTTCCGCAAAGACGGGCATTGCCGCGCCGCCGAGCAGCAGAATCGCCGCACAGAGCGCCGCGCTCCGATGCAGAAAGCCGTTTCCTTTGTTCATATCTGTTCTCCTTATGCCTGCGAAAAATAAGGGGGACTCCGCTGCCGGAATCCCCCTTTCTCTGATCATTTACAGCGGCATCTGCGGCTGCTGATAATCGGTCGGATAACCGTCTGCGCGGACGACCTGTACATTATTGTAAAGCGCCATGCCCGTGCCGGCAGGAATCAGTTTACCGATGATAACATTCTCCTTCAGACCGAGCAGGTAATCGCTCTTGCCGTTGATTGCGGCATCGGTGAGCGCCTTTGCCGTCTCCTGGAAGGATGCGGCGGACATAAAGGACTCGGAAGAAGAGGAAGCCTTGGTGATACCGAGCAGCGAAGGTCTTGTGGTGACAAGACGCAGATCGGTCTCGCCGGCGTCGATGCGTGCCTGAATGCCTGCATTGATCGTCTCGACCTCGCGCTTATCGACCATTGCCTCCGGAAGCAGATAGCTGCTGCCCGGATCTGCGATCAGCACCTTGCGCATCATCTGGCGAACGATAACCTCGATGTGCTTATCGTTGATGCCAACGCCCTGCTGACGGTATGCATACTGGATTTCTTCGATGATATAGTTCTGGACAGCCTGCACGCCGAGGATGTCGAGCAGATCCATCGGGTAGATCGAACCGGTGGTCAGTCTGCCGCCGCGCTGGATCTCTGCGCCGTCCTTGATGCCGGGTGCCAGGTGGTAGTTATACGGAATGGTATACGGTGTGGAGTCGGTGTTCGTCTCCGGATCGTGAATGACGATTGTCTTGATGCCGTTGTCCTCGGTCATTTCGATCGTACCGGAAGTCTTTGCAAGGATTGCGCCGTTCTTCGGACGTCTGGATTCAAACAGCTCCTCAACACGCGGAAGACCTTGTGTGATATCCTCTGCGTTTGCGATACCGCCCGTGTGGAAGGTACGCATCGTGAGCTGGGTACCCGGCTCACCGATGGACTGTGCGGCGATGATGCCGACTGCCTCACCGACAGAGACGAGGTTGCCGTTTGCGAGGTTGATGCCGTAGCACTTTGCGCAGACGCCCTTCTTTGCCTTGCAGCCCAGTACCGAACGGATCGTGACATGGGTGATGCCTGCATCGACGATGCGCTGTGCATCGGTAGCGGTCATTGCGCGTGTCTTCGGGATAAACAGCTCGGATTTCTCATCGCGGAGATCCTCAACGAGATATCTGCCGACGAGACGCTCCTGCAATGTTTCGAGGTCACGCTCACCGTCATTGATGCAGTAGACCTCAATGCCCTCCGTCGAGCCGCAGTCGATCTCGCGGATGATAACATCCTGCGAAACGTCAACGAGACGGCGTGTCAGGTAACCGGAGTCCGCGGTACGAAGTGCGGTATCAGCCAGACCTTTACGCGCACCACGGCTGGAGATGAAGTATTCGGAAATGTTCAGACCTTCACGGTAATTGGAACGGACCGGAATTTCGATCGTCGCACCGGAGGTATTTGCGATCAGTCCGCGCATACCTGCGAGCTGACGGATCTGGTTGATGGAACCACGGGCTCCGGAATCCGCCATGATGTTGATCGGGTTGAACGGATCGAAGTTTGCTTTCAGCGCCTCGGTGATCTGATCGGTTGCATCCGCCCAGACCTTACAAACCTTCTCATACTTGACCTCGCCGGAGATATAGCCGTACTGATACTGCTCATTGAGCGCATCGACCTCTGCATCTGCCGCTGCGAGGATATCCTTCTTCTGCGGCGGAATGACAGCGTCGATAACCGCGACGGTCAGACCGGATTTGGTCGAATACTTATAGCCGAGTGCCTTGATGCGGTCGAGAACCTCTGCGGTCGCGGTCACGCCGTGAACCTTGAGGCACTGGTCGATGATCTTGGAAAGGACGCTCTTCTTGACGACCTGCGTGATCTCGAGGTCAAATTCATGCTCGGGATCGCTGCGGTTGACAAAGCCGAGGTTCTGCGGAATGATCTCATTGAAGATCAGTCTGCCTGCGGTGCAGTCGATGATACGGGAGACCTTCTGACCGCCGACCTCCTTGGTCATGCGCACCTTGATCTTGGAATGCAGGGTGATATCGTGCTCATCATAAGCCATCATTGCCTCATCGACATCGCGGAAGACCTTGCCCTCGCCGGGCTCACCGTCCTTGACCATGGTGAGGTAATAGGAACCGAGCAGCATATCCTGTGTCGGAACAGCAACCGGCTTACCGTCGGAAGGCTTGAGCAGGTTATTCGCAGCGAGCATGAGGAAGCGTGCTTCTGCCTGTGCCTCTGCGGAAAGCGGCAGGTGGACTGCCATCTGGTCGCCGTCGAAGTCGGCGTTGAATGCGGTACAAACCAGCGGATGCAGCTTGACCGCTCTGCCCTCGACGAGTACCGGCTCGAATGCCTGAATACCCAGTCTGTGCAGGGTAGGCGCACGGTTCAGGAGAACCGGATGCTCCTTGATAACATGCTCGAGTGCATCCCAGACATCGTCATCCGGTCTGTCAACCTTTTTACGGGCGGACTTGATATTCTGGATCTTGCCCATATCGACAAGACGCTTGAGGATAAACGGCTTGAACAGCTCCAGTGCCATTTCCTTCGGGAGACCGCACTGATACATTTTCAGCTCCGGACCGACAACGATAACGGAACGGCCGGAATAGTCAACACGCTTACCGAGCAGGTTCTGACGGAAACGTCCCTGCTTACCCTTGAGGATATCGGAGAGCGATTTCAGCTTGCGGTTATTCGGACCTGTGACATCCTTGCCGTGTCTGCCGTTGTCGATCAGCGCATCGACAGCCTCCTGAAGCATACGTGCCTCATTGCGGACGATGATGCTCGGTGCATTGAGCTGGAGCATGCGCTCGAGACGGTTGTTGCGGTTGATGACTCTGCGGTAGAGGTCATTCAGGTCAGAGGTTGCATATCTGCCGCCGTCGAGCATGACCATCGGGCGGATATCCGGCGGAATGACCGGAAGAATTGTCATGACCATCCACTCCGGACGGTTGCCGGACTGGCGGAATGCCTCGAGGATCTCGAGACGCTTTAAGAGCTTGCCGCGCTTCTGGGACTTCTGCGTGGTGCTTCTGCCGGTAGACTTCTCATCGAGCTTCTTGACCTCATTCTTGAGCTGATCACATGCCATGACGAGGTTGTTCTTCCACTCCTCATCCTCAGCGGCAGCGCAGAAGGAGCATTCGCGGCAGTTCTTGCCGAGCTCGCAGTTCTTGCAGGCTTCCAGCTCATCCGGCTCAAGATTCAGCTTGCCCTCGGAGATAAGCTGATCGCGGAACTTGTCGTAGCGATCCTGGCTGAACTCCTGGAGCAGGTGCAGGATCGCGCTTGCACCGATCTCCGCCTTGAAGGCGCCGGGGTTCTTTGCGTTTGCCTGCTGATATTCCTCCTCGGTCAGCGTCTGCTGCTTGAGGAGACCGGTCACATACTGACCTTCATGCACCGGATCCGGATCGCCCGGATCGGTAACGATATACTTTGTGAAATAGATAACAGCTTCCAGATCCTTCTGGGAGAGGTCGCCGAGCACCTGACGGATGCAGGCCGGTGTACCCTTGAAATACCAGATATGTGCAACCGGTGCTGCAAGCTCGATATGGCCCATGCGCTCGCGGCGGACCTTTGCTCTGGTGATCTCAACGCCGCAGTTCGGGCATACCTTGCCCTTGAAGCGAACCTTCTTGAACTTGCCGCAGTAGCATTCCCAGTCCTTGGTCGGTCCGAAGATCTTTTCGCAGAACAGACCGCCCTTTTCCGGCTTCTGTGTACGGTAATTGATCGTTTCCGGACGCTCGACCTTGCCGTAGCTCCACTTCTGAATCTGCTCAGGGGAAGCAAGACCGATTTTTATGGAATCAAAGGTGGTGAATTCCAAAGTGTTCCCTCCTTGTTATATGTCGGGGATGCAGCGCAGCGCACTCAGGCGCCGCCGCACTGCATATTACCGTTTCGTTCGCGTGATCGGGCTCAGATATCGTCTGCGCCGAAGAGATCGTCATGTTCTGCGTTCTCATCGTAGGCAGCGGAATCATCCTGATCGTCGAAGCCGAACTCATCCTCTTCGTCCTCCGCAGAGGAATCTGCCTCATCGTGCTCAATTTCATGGGTTTCGGTATCCTCACCGTACATTGCGGTGTTATAGCCTGCCGCACCCATATCCTCGTTCTCGTAATGCGTGGTGTCTGCGGTGTTCTCGTCATCGAAATCGGAAGGTCCGCGCGGCGGCAGATCGTCGTCGAAGCTCTGCTTCAAGTCGATCTCCTGATGATCCTCATCCAGCACACGGACATCCAGACCGAGGGACTGCATTTCCTTGATCAGAACCTTGAAGGATTCCGGAATACCCGGCTTCGGAACATTCTGTCCCTTGACGATTGCCTCGTAGGTATTGACACGGCCGGTCGTATCGTCGGACTTGACCGTCAGGATCTCCTGCAGCGTATAAGCTGCGCCGTAAGCCTCGAGTGCCCAGACCTCCATCTCACCGAAACGCTGACCGCCGAACTGCGCCTTACCGCCGAGCGGCTGCTGGGTAACCAGCGAATACGGACCGACGGAACGTGCGTGGATCTTATCGTCAACGAGGTGGTGGAGTTTCAGATAGTACATATAACCGACGGTAACGCGGTTATCGAATTTTTCACCGGTTCTGCCGTCATAGACGGTGAACTTGCCGTCCTCGGAGAGCGGAATCGAGGTGGTATCAATGACCTTGTCCATCGGAGCGAGCTTGAAGGTCTGCTCCGTCTTCTCTGCATTGATCGCGTCATTGCGCTCCTGTGCGAGGCGGAAGCACTTGCGGATATCGTCCTCATGTGCGCCGTCGAAAACAGGCGTCATGATGTGCCAGCCCAGTGCCTTTGCCGCCATGCCGAGGTGAACCTCGAGCACCTGACCGATGTTCATACGGGACGGAACGCCCAGCGGATTCAGGCAGATATCGAGCGGCGTGCCGTCCTCGAGGAACGGCATATCCTCTTCCGGAAGAATACGGGAGACAACACCCTTGTTTCCGTGACGGCCCGCCATCTTGTCGCCGACGGAGATCTTACGCTTCTGTGCGATGTAGCAGCGGACGATCTGATTGACGCCTGGGCCGAGCTCATCGCAGTTTTCGCGGTCAAAGATCTTGACATCGACAACGATACCGGATTCGCCGTGCGGAACCTTGAGGGAGTTATCGCGGACCTCACGCGCCTTTTCGCCGAAGATCGCACGCAGCAGTCTTTCCTCGGCAGTCAGCTCGGTCTCGCCCTTCGGGGTGACCTTACCGACGAGGATATCGCCTGCGTGGACCTCTGCACCGATGCGGATGATGCCGCGGTCGTCGAGGTCTTTCAGTGCATCCTCACCGACATTCGGGATATCGCGCGTAATTTCCTCTGCACCGAGCTTGGTGTCGCGGCACTCAAGCTCATATTCCTCGATATGAACCGAGGTAAAGACGTCCTCGCGGACAAGACGCTGGTTCAGCAGAACTGCGTCCTCGTAGTTGTAGCCTTCCCATGTCATGAAGCCGATGAGGGCATTCTTGCCGAGGGAGATTTCACCGTCGCAGGTTGCAGGACCGTCTGCAATGACCTGTCCCTCAGTGACCTGATCGCCGACCGAAACGATCGGTCTCTGGTTGACGCAGGTGCCCTGGTTGCTGCGCTGGAACTTGATAAGCTGATAGCGGCGGACATCGTCCTCGCGTTCGCCGGTCTTGATGACGATTTCATCTGCGCTGACGGAAACGACCGTACCTGCTTCCTTTGCGAGGACGCAGACACCGGAATCGACAGCCGCCTTATACTCCATACCGGTGCCGACGAACGGGCGCTCGGTCTTGAGGAGCGGAACAGCCTGACGCTGCATGTTCGAGCCCATGAGGGCACGGTTCGCGTCGTCGTTCTCGAGGAACGGGATCATTGCGGTTGCAACGGAAACGACCATCTTCGGGGAGACATCCATGAAGTCGATCAGCGAAGGATCGCATTCAAGGATCTGGTCGCGGTGACGCGCGGTGACGCGGCGTCTTGCGAATTTGCCGTCCTCTGTCAGCGGCTCGTTCGCCTGTGCGACATAATAGGTATCCTCGACGTCAGCGGTCATGTAGACAACTTCATCCGTGACAACGCCGGTCTTCTTATCGACCTTGCGGTAAGGTGCCTCGATGAAGCCGTAGATATTGATGCGTGCGAACGATGCGAGATAGGAGATCAGACCGATGTTCGGACCTTCCGGCGTCTCGATCGGGCACATTCTGCCGTAGTGGGAGTAGTGAACGTCACGGACCTCGAAACCTGCGCGGTCTCTGGTCAGACCGCCCGGACCGAGCGCGGAGAGACGGCGCTTATGCGTCAGCTCTGCGAGCGGGTTGTTCTGATCCATGAACTGCGAGAGCGGAGAGGAACCGAAGAATTCCTTGATTGCAGCCGTGATCGGGCGGATATTGACGAGTGTCTGCGGTGTGAGCGTCTCGGCATCCTGTGCCTGGAGGCTCATGCGCTCGCGGATGACACGCTCCATTCTCGCAAAGCCGATGCGGAACTGATTCTGGAGCAGCTCGCCGACCGAACGGATACGGCGGTTGCCGAGGTGGTCGATGTCGTCGGTATTGCCGAGACCGTCGCAGAGGTTGCAGAAGTAGCTGATCGTCGCAAAGATATCATCGCGGACGATATGCTTCGGAACGAGATCGTCCTTATTTGCGCGGATCAGTCTGCCGAGCTTTTCCGGATCGCCGTCGGCATCCTCAAGCAGACCTTTCAGGACTCTTGCGGAAACCTTCTCATTGATGCCGTAATCCTCTTTGACAAAGCCCTCGATCAATGCGGATGCATAGGGCGTGATATCGACCATGCCGCTGCCGAGCACCTTGACCTCGCGCTCAACGAATTCCGCGATCAGCTCATGCTTCTTTTCATCGACATGCGTTTCGCGGACCTCAGCCTCGACATATGCCTCATAGACACCTGCCTGCTCGATTTCCTGTGCAAGTGCCGGTGTGATCTTGGTACCGGTTTCAGCGATCAGCTCACCGGTCATGAAGCTGACGACCGGACGCGAGAGAACCTGATCAATCAGGCGCGAGCCGATGCCGAGCTTTTTATTGTACTTATATCTTCCGAAGCGGCAGAGATCATAGCGCTTCGGATCAAAGAACAGATTGTTGACGAGTGTCTTTGCCGCATCAACCGTTGCCGGATCGCCCGGACGCAGCTTCTTGTAGACCTCGAGCAGCGCCTCATTGATATTCTTCTCGGCATCGTCGGTGATGCCTTCCTCTTTCTGTTCAATGGTCGCTTTCAGTCTGGGATCGTCACCGAACAGCTCGATGATCTCCGCATTGGTGCCGAGACCGAGCGCACGGATGAACTTCGTGATCGGAATTTTTCTGTTCTTGTCGATCTTGACCGAGACGACATCGTTGGAATCCATTTCGTATTCCAGCCATGCACCGCGGTTCGGGATCACAGTCGTCGTGAACAGCGTCTTACCGGATTTATCACGGGTAAAGCTGTAGTATACGCCCGGAGAACGAACGAGCTGCGAGACGATAACACGCTCCGCACCGTTGATGACAAAGGTGCCGCTTTCGGTCATCAGGGGCATATCGCCCATGTAGATCTCACTGCTTGTGACCTCGTCGGTCTCCTTGTTCCAGAGACGCGCCTTGACGCGCAGGGGGGCGGCGTATGTTGCATCGCGCTCCTTGCACTCGGCAATGGTATACTTCGGGGTGTCGTCGATGCGGTAATCAATGAAGCTCAGCTCCAGATTGCCGTTGAAATCGGTGATCGCAGCCACATCGCGGAACACCTCACGCAGGCCTTCGGTCAAAAACCACTGATAAGATGTTTTCTGCACCTCGATGAGGTTCGGCATCTGCAGGACCTCGTCGATTTTGCCGAAGCTCTTGCGTGTGTTTTTTCCGACCTGCACATCCTTGACCGCAACCACTGTCTGCGTATCCGGATTGGTTTTAGGGCTCATGGGCAAAAACCTCCTGTCTTTTGTATCGCGGCGCACAGCCTCGGGCAGCGTGTGCGTCTCCGGAAATTGTTTCGGGGGACTTGACAAGCCGTCGAATCTATGCTATACTATTACGCGGAGAAAAGCCGCTTGTGCCTAGTCAGGCATTCTACTATTATATTCTATAAACCGTCATTTGTCAAGCATCATCTGAAATATTTGGCAATTCTGCCGCGTTTCGCAAGCCGGAGCGCGGCTTTTTTATACATCCTTTTCCCCGCGCGTTTGTTCTTCGACTGCCGCACCGATATTTCCGGCAGAAAATCCGCCACGCCTCACTCCTATCCCCTCACTATATTTCAAATCCGTCCGCGGAGCGGACACCGCATCTCCTCACTTCTCATGGTACCCCTTTATAGGAGGAGGTAGGAGATAGGAGTGAGGAGATAGGAGTGAGGAGGTAGGAGTGAGGAGGAAGGAGAAAGTAGAAAGTAGAAAGGAGGAAGGAGGAAGGAGGAAGGTCGGGTGAATCGTGAATAGTGAATAGTGAAAAGAGAAAAATATAAATCCGTCCGCGAAGCGGACACCACAATTTCTCATTTCTCATTTCTCATTTCTAATTTTCAAAAGCTCCTCCCTTGATCCTGCCGACCGGCGAAAGGAGAAAATATGGCGGAAAAGAAAATTTGTGACATCATCTTCATGAACACCGTCGAAACGACGGAGACCGCGTGGCTCTGGTACCCCTATATTCCGCGCGGCAAGCTGACCATCATTCAGGGCGATCCGGGCGAGGGCAAATCAACCTTCGCGCTCTATCTCGCCGCAATGGTCAGCCGCGGAACTGCCGTCGAAAACCCGAAGCAGGCGGTGCGCGCCCCCGGGCTCGTCTGCTACCAGAATGCCGAGGACGGCGTCGCGGATACGATCAAGCCCCGTCTCGAGCGCGCAGGCGCCTTCTGCGACATGGTGCTCTTTGCCGACGACAGCAGAGAGCCGATCGAAATACTCGACGGGCGGCTTGAGATGATCCTGCGTGAATACCGTCCGGCGCTGCTGATCCTCGATCCGCTGCAAGCCTATCTCGGCTGCGGCGTCGATATGCACCGTGCAAATGAGATCCGCCCGATCATGAGCTATCTTGCAGGGCTTGCCGAGCAGTATCAGTGTGCCGTCGTGCTGATCGGACATATGAACAAGATGCAGAAAACACGCTCGCTCTACCGCGGTCTCGGCAGCATCGACCTGACCGCCGCCGCGCGCTCCGTTCTGCTCATCGCAAGGGATCCCTCGCATCCCGAAAACCGCGTGATCCGGCAGATCAAAAACAGCCTCGCGCCGGAGGGCGAGACCGCTGCGTTCACACTTTCGCCCGAGGGGAAGGTGCAGTGGCTCGGGAAGTATGAGCTTTCGCTCGATGAGATGCTCGAGCATGAGAACCGTTCGCATCAGAGCCGCGATGCCGCCGCCGACCTCATCCGCGAAATGATGCCCGATACAGGCGTCGTCGCCGCTAAGGATGTCATTGCCGAGGCGAAGCGGAGAGGGATTGCGGATTACTCATTGGCTCGCGCGCGCAATAAACTCGGAATCAAAACATATAAAACCCCTGAGGGCTGGCTCTGGAAAGGTGAATGCCAAGAGGAGCCTGTCTTCTAATAACAATATGCAATCTTGCAATCTTGCAATCTTGCCTATGAAAATCACGTATCTTCGTTGATTTCCAAGATTGCACATGCTGCAATCTTGCCCTTGAAATACTATGTGTGCAATCTTACACACATAAATATAATATATTTAACTAAATATTGTATAGAGAACACTATTCTAAATTGACGTATCTGCTTGCATTTCTATGTGGTACTT
The DNA here is from genome assembly GCA_021152595.1 of Clostridia bacterium. Classification (GTDB taxonomy): domain Bacteria; phylum Bacillota; class Clostridia; order Oscillospirales; family Ruminococcaceae; genus Firm-04. The sequence goes on along the minus strand of JAGKVC010000017.1, from coordinate 26,999 downwards.
GTATGATTCTCCGGTCACTTTCACAGTGTAAAGCGTTCAAGATTGCAAGATTGCAAGATTTCATGTTCTTATAAAGTGCAATCTTGGATGCTGTGAGGAGAAAGGCGAAAGGAGGAAGGAGAAAGGAGAAAGGAGGAAGTAGGAAGGACAGGTGAATCATGAAAAGAGAAAAATACTTCCTACCTCCTCACTCCTCCCTCCTCACTCCTACCTTCTCACTCCTATCTCCTACCTCCTCACTCCTCTCTGCGCTTACGCGCCTGTTGCCTGCCAGAGGGCGAGCTGATCCCAGTCGAGGGAAGCGAGCTTATGCGCAGCGCGTTCGATGGTCTCACGGCTGCCGAAGGATGAAAACCGCAGCCAGCCCTCGCCCTGCGCACCGAATCCGGCGCCGGGGGATGAGACAATCCCGTGATGCCGCAGCAGACGCTCGAAGCAATCCCACGAGCGCAGATGATACGGGCATTCCATCCAGACATACGGCGCATGCTCACCGCCCGTCGTGAAAACGCCGCTCCGCCGCAGCGCGTTCCGGATGAGATCAGCATTCTCCATGTAATACTGCACATCCATCCGCACCTGACGCTGTCCCTCAGCCGAAAAGACCGCCGCCGCGCCGCGCTGGACGATATACGATGTGCCGTTATACTTCGTGGACTGCCGCCGCATCCAGAGCCGGTGCAGGGATTGTCCGCCTGCTTTCAGCGCACGCGGTACGATCACCCAACTGCACCGGACGCCCGTGAAGCCTGCCATTTTCGAGAACGAATTGATCTCGATTGCACAGGTCTCCGCGCCTGCGATCTCGAAGATGCTCCGCGGCAGTGCGGCGTTCCGGATATATGCTTCATAGGCAGCGTCATAGATGATGCATGCCTGATGCGCATGGGCATACTCCACCCATGCCTGTAGCTGTGCGCGCGTATAGACCGCACCGGTCGGATTATTCGGTGAGCAGAGATAGACAAGATCGGCATCTGTGCTGTCGTCCGGCATCGGGAGAAAGCCGTTTTCCTTTGTACCGCGCGAAAAAACGATCTGCCGCCCTGCCATGACGCTCGTGTCGTAGAACACGGGGTAGACCGGATTCGGCAGCAGAACGGTACTGTCCGGCGCAAAGAGGTCGCAGAGATTGGCGAGGTCACTTTTCGCGCCGTCGCTGACGAACACATCCTCGGGCTCGATCCCGACCTTGAATGTCCGGTAATAGCCGCAGATCGCGCGCCGCAGGAACGCCTCGCCCTGCACATCGCCGTAGCCGTGGAAGCGGTCGGCAAGGCGCATTTCCTGTGCCGCCGCGGACATCGCATCGCAGACGGCAGGCGCAAGCGGTCGCGTGACATCGTTGATGCCGAGCGAGAGGATTTCCGCCTCGGGATGCTCCTCACGGTGCCGCCGGACGCGCATTGCGATTTCGGCAAAGAGATAATTCTGCTCGAGCTTTGTGATATTTTCATTCAGCCGCATGCCGCCGCTCCTTTCTTATTTTCTAAAGCTGGTTTGGGGGGTGATATTCTTTATCCTTTGTCCGAGTGTTAATTTTCATTGGGCGCGAAGGGTGTGGTTTTGATTTCTTGTTCTTGATCTTTTGTCCGAATGTTAGATTTGATTGGGCGCGGGGCGCGAATGCGAGGGCAAGAACCACAGGGAGAGGGAAGTCTTCGCTGCGCTCAGGTCTCCCCTCTCCCTAAGGTTCTCTCCCTCGCGCTCCCTCTTTCCTTATCCTCTCCTCTCTGAAAGCGGCGCCCTGAGTTCGGCATGCTGAATCCGCGAAATCGTCCGTTCAAATCAAGCAGCACATACCAAGCACCGAACGCCAAGCAGCTTACGCCAAGCGAGAGACTCACGCCCCAAGGGGGAAGGGAATGAGGAAAGGGGAGCGCGAGGGGAAAACCTAAAGGGGAAGGGGGAATGCGAGCTTGCGAGTTTCCCCCTTCTTCTTTGGGTTCTCCCCTCGCATTCGCGCCCCGCGCCCAATCAAATCTAACATTCGGAATAAAGATAAAGCACAGGAAACTGAACCGCCTTGCATTATAAAAAGCAGCCGGATCCGTTTCAAGCGTAACCGGCTGCTTTCATAATACGGCTATATTACCGGATCTGCCCGTCGCCGTTGATGAGATACTTGACCGAGGTCAGCTCATAAAGTCCCATCGGACCGCGCGCGTGGAGCTTCTGCGTCGAAATGCCGATCTCCGCACCGAATCCGAATTCGCCGCCGTCCGTGAAGCGCGTCGAAGCATTGACATAGACCGCCGCCGCATCAACCTCGCGCTGGAATTTCTCCGCATTTTCAAGCGATTTCGTCACGATGCATTCGCTGTGATTCGTGCCGTAGCGTGCGATATGCGCCATCGCCTCATCAACATTGCTGACGATCTTCACCGCGAGCTGATAATCGAGATATTCGTTCGCCCAGTCGTCCTCATTCGCATCGAGGACGCAGTCGCCGAGGACGGATTTTGCAGCGGAATCGCCGTGCAGCGTGACGCTGTGTTCATCGAGCTTTGCCTTCATCATCGGCAGGAATTTTGCCGCGATATCCTTGTGAATCAGCACGGTCTCGATCGCATTGCAGACCGAGGGACGCTGCGTTTTGCCGTTGTCAATGATATTGACCGCCATTTCGAGATCCGCCGAAGCATCAACGAACACATGGCAGTTGCCGACGCCCGTCTTGATCACCGGCACGGTTGCATTCTCCGCGACCGCGTTGATCAGCCCTGCACCGCCGCGCGGAATCAGCACATCGAGATACTCCGAGAGCTTCATGAGCTGATTGGAGCTTTCGCGCGTCGTATCCGGCACAAGCTGGATGATGTCCGCAGGCAGTCCTGCCGCCTTGACTGCATCGCGCATGATATTCGTCAGGCAGACATTCGAGCTGAATGCCTCCTTGCCGCCGCGCAGAATCACGCAGTTTCCGGCTTTCATGCAGAGCGTCGCCGCATCGACCGTGACATTCGGGCGGCTCTCGAAGATAATGCCGATCACGCCGAGCGGCACGCGCGTTTTCTGGATCCGCAGACCGTTCGGGCGGATAACGCCGGATTCGACCTTTCCGACGACCTCCTCGAGCTGAATCAGCTTGCGCACGCCCTCCGCGATGCCCTGAATGCGCGCTTCATTGAGCAGCAGTCTGTCCTGCATCGCCTTGGACATATTGTTTTTGACCGCGTTCTCGAGATCGACCTTGTTCGCCTCGATGATCTCCGGTGTACGGGAAATCAGCGCGTCTGCAATCGCAGCAAGTGCGTCGTTTTTCTGCTTGGGGGATGCCGCAGCGAGTGTACCGGCGACTGCCTTTGCATTGGCGCCGAGCTGCTGAACCGTGAGCTGTTCCATATAAAATTCCTCCGTATATTATGATTGGGATTTTGCAACAAACCGCGTGCCGACGGCTTCGTCATTCAGCAGGAGATCATAGAGCTTCTCGGGCTTTTCGCCGTTCATAATGACCATATCAATGCCTGCCGCGACTGCCATTTTCGCCGCGGAGATTTTCGTTGCCATGCCGCCGCGTGCATTCGGTGTGCCTGCGCCGCCTGCAATGCCCTCGATTTCCGGCGTGATCTCCGCAACGACCGGAATCAGCTTTGCATTTGCGTCCTTGTGCGGATCGGCGGAATACAGCCCGTCGATGTCGCTCATCAGCACGAGCGTATCCGCGTGGACAAGCCCTGCAACGATCGCCGCAAGGGAATCGTTCTCGCCGATCTCCAGCTCCAGCTCGTCGATCGCAACCGTATCGTTTTCGTTGACGATCGGAATGACGCCAAGCTCCAGCAGGCGCTCCATGCAGTTTCCGGCGTTCTCGCCGCCGTTTGTGTTGAGGATCGCCTTGGTCAGAAGCACCTGCGCGACGTTGACGCTGTAATTTGCAAACTGACGGTCATAGAGATACATCAGCTCGCACTGCCCGACTGCGGCGCATGCCTGCTTCGTCGGGGTATCGGTCGGGCGTTCGCGCAGACCGAGCTGTCCGACGCCCAAGCCCACAGCACCCGAGGATACCAGAATGAGCTGCTTGCCTGCGTTCGAGAGGTCTGCCAGGACGCGGACGAGATTGTGAAACCGCCGCAGATTCATTCTGCCGGTGCGGTGCGTCAGCGTTGAGGTGCCGACCTTGACGACAATGCGCTGACTCTCCGAGAGCCTGCGCAGCGATGTATTTTCACTTTCCAAAAATAATTCTTCCTTTCATTATAGATGTATCTCCGATGGATTTGAAATGGGGACTCTGTCCCCAAGCCCCTGCCAAAGGGACATTGTCCCTTTGGAATCCCATTTTTGTGTGGGATTGTGAGGGGGCTGTATCCGCTTGCATAACGCTGTTACGGAGATACCTTTATTTTTGCATAACATTGTTACGGAACGATCTTCCGTATAAACATAACGCTGTTATGAGATTATTTTTTATTCATGCATAACGCCGTTACGGGCGATCACCCGTACATACATAACATTGTTACGGAACAATCTCCATATACATAACACCGTTACGCAATCCCCTCCCATTTCAGCATAAAATGGGAGTCCAGAGGGATAGTATCCCTCTGGCAGGGGTTTGGGGACAGAGTCCCCATTACTGATCCATCGGAGATACCTTAATTCCATTCACCACATGCTGCGGATTGCCGCTGAGGAAGCCGCGGAGATTATCCTCGGTGATATCGAGCAGGCGCTTTCTGGTATCGAGGGGTGTCCAGCCGATATGCGGCGTAATGACGCAGTTTTTCGCGCCTTTGAGCGGTGTTTCGGGGGACATCGGCTCCTTTTCGAGGACATCGAGATAGGCAGCCGCAAGCATATCATGATTGAGTGCGGATGCGAGATCCTCCTCGACGACGGTGCCGCCGCGCGAGGTATTGATGAGGATCGCGGTCTCCTTCATCAGCGCGAGAGATTTCTTGTTGATGAGTCCCTTTGTCTGATCGGTCAGGGGGCAGTGCAGCGTCAGCACATCGGCGCGCCGGAAGACCTCCTCCGCGCTCACGACCGGATAGGGGCAGTTTTCAGGCTGTGTTCTGGTTGCAATCAACACCTGCATGCCGAATGCATCCGCGATTTTCGCAACATTCTTCCCGATATGACCGTAGCCGATGATGCCGAGCGTTTTGCCGCGCAGCTCGCCGGTCGGATACGGGAAATATGAAAATGCAGGCGCGGTTTCCCATTTGCCGAGCCGCACATCCATCGAATACAGCGCAACACGCTGGAAATGATCGAAAATATACGCAAAGACAAGCTGCGTGACGGCATCCGTCGAATAGCTGCCTGCATTGCAGACCGGAATGCCGCGCTCCGCCGCCGCTTCGAGATCGACGTTATTGAAGCCCGTTGCGAGAATGCCGATATATTTGATATCCGGGCATGCCTCCATGACCTCGCGCGTGATCAGAACCTTGTTGCAGATGACGACATCCGCATCCCCGATATGCTTTACGGTCTCCTCAGGTCTGGTCGAGGGGTAGACGTCCACATTCTCCGCCAGAGCGGCAAAGCGGCGCGCACTGACCTCCTCCTTGTTGTATGCCATTGTGTCCCAGTCGAGAATCACAATTCGTTTTGCACGCATGGATCATTCCTCCGTTTCCGCAGCCGCCTTTGCAGCCTCGGCAGCAGCCTTTTCCGCTTTCTCCTTCTTGGAAGCCTTGACGGACTGGATGATATTCAGGATCAGCGCGAGCAGCAGCAGAACAGCCTCCGCGACGGCGACACCGTAATACCATTTCGGATCATCCGGCTTGACATAGATCAGCAGCGAAGCCGGAACCGCGATCGCCATAATGAGCTGATAGAGGCGCTTTGTCCGGATGAACTGGATCAGGAACAGCAGTGTTGCAAGAATGCAGAAGATCAGGTGTTTATCCTGTGTAATGGGGAACTGATTGGGATCCATTTTGATTTACTCCTTTTATGTGTTGAATATATCACTGCCCTTGCGGCAGGTGAAAGCGTGATGTACTGAATCCGCGGTATGCGGTGCCGGATTATGCCTGTATCATGGCAGCGAGAAGCTGCGCATCGGGATCCCACCACTGATTGCTGACGCCGAAATAGACGGATTCAGCGCGGCGGTCCGGTTCATGACGGACGGAAGGCGGCGGCGGAAGCTCCGGCTGCGGAAAATTGCCGAGAAGCTGATACTGCCGCTTCTTGAAATAGAACATGCTGCTTTCGCACATGAAATACGGGAAGCCTGTTCTGCGGAAGCGTGCCGCCGGAAGCTGCTCGGGCGTGATATCCGCAGGCGGCGCATCGAATACGGCATCAAACAGCCGGAATACCGCCCAGTGATCGCCGATCTCCGGCACCAGCGCGGACTGCCACGAAACATGGCTCCACGCTTTTTGCAGCAGGATATATTTTCCGTCATAGCTGCGGAAGGCTTCCTCGGTCATGCTGCGGTCGGCTGCGGCATGCTTTGTGCCGTAGGTTTTGCCTGCGGTGATCAGCCGGATCGCAATGAGATCGCCGTCCGTGAAGATATCATCCATATGCACATTCGGCTTGATTTTTTTGACAGCGCCCATCGGAGCCGTGATCTGTGCGCGGAATGCTTCGAGTGCTTTTTTGCGCTTTTGCAGCATTTTTTCGCCGGATTCCGCCCAGAGCTCCAGCCCGAATCCGCTGTCGATCATTTGCAGCGCACGCGCTCTGACATCCTCCGTCAGGATGCCCTTTTTCCACATGAAATCCGCAAGGGAAAAGACATACGCGCACCATTCCTCCGGATCGCGCTCATCGAACATGCCCCTGACATATGCTTCGATCTTTTGCAGCGCCTCCTCCGGCGGATACCGGTAAAAGGCGCAGGTGTATTCATCCTTCAGGTCTGCTGCGGTGTCATTGCCGGTGACGCTTGCGCTCCATGCTCCCATATTGTCCTCCTCATGTCAGATTCTCCGCGTCATAGAACACGCGGTATTTTCTCTGATTGTGCGTATAGGCGCTGATGACCAGACCGATCGAGAGATACATCGAGAGCATCGCGGTACCGCCGGCGCTGAAAAACGGCAGCGGAATACCGATGACCGGCATGACTTTCAGCACCATGCCGAGATTCATCAGGTCATGCGTGAACAGGATCGCAAAGACGCCCATGCAGAGCGTTTTGCCCATTGTATCCTTTGCGGCGCGGCTGTCCCAGAAGACGCGCAGGCAGATCGCCGCGAGAATCACGATCACAACGATCGCCCCGACAAATCCGAATGCCTCGCCGATGAATGCGAAGATGAAGTCATTGTGCATTTCCGGCACAGAGGTATATGTGCCGCCGCTGAGTCCCTGTCCGAAGAGACCGCCGGAGCGGATCGCTTTCAGTCCGAGATTCTGCTGATATTCCAGACCGAGCGCATCGGTGCCGGGATTCATCAGGACGCGGATGCGGTTCCGGTGGACATCGCCGAATACATATGTCCAGACGAACCAGAACACCAGCGGCATCAGTGCGGCGCCGCCGAGCAGATACCAGAACGAAAGCCCTGCCGTGAACAGCATGAAAACGGTCATTGCCGCAAAGACGATCGCCGTACCGTAGTCACCCTGCACCGCGACAATGCCTGCCGGAATCGCCGCATGCACGAGCAGCAGAAAGAGGTGCAGCGGCTGATTGAGCCTGTCCGTCACCTTGGAGATGTGGTAGGCATAGGTCAAAAGAAAGACGAGTTTCAGGATCTCCGAGGGCTGGATCTGCACAAAGCCGAGGTCGATCCATGCACGGTCATCCGCGCCCTCACGCCCGTAGCCGAGCGAGGTGAAGGTCAGCGCGACAAGTCCCAGCGCGAGCGGCGCATAGAGGAACCAGAACCGCGCCAGCTTGTGATAGTCGATCGCGGAGACGATGATGCAGCCGGTGATGCCCAGTCCGAGGGAGATGAGCTGCACGATCCAGTCATTGGAATCGACCTCAGTGGAGATATTCTCCGTCCAGAGGGCGCGCAAAAGCAGGACACTCGCGCCCGAGCAGATCGTCACGAGCGCAAGCAGCACCCAGTCGATCCTGTGCCAGAAATCCCTGCGCGAGGGATCTGCGCTAATCGGTGTACGTTTCAATTTGTTCTCTCCTGTTTCTCTATTTTTATTGTATGTTCGATGATTGATCATGAGGACAAGCCTTAAGTTCCGCTAAGGGGATAATCATTTTTCAGCAGATTCGCAGTCTGTGAATTGCTTTGCAATTCACTTAGGAGCGCCCTCTATCGCAGGGCGCCCCTCTCCGAAAAACGATCCACCGGATCGTTTTATCGGATTCACCCCTGCGGAGCTCCTTCGCCGGGGGAGTTTCGCTCGTTGCGACGAGCGACCAGAGGCTCCTCGCCTCTGGACTCATCGCAAACTTTTGAAAAAGTTTGATCAAAACTTTTATATTGACGCTCATTCAGCGTGTTGCGTAACCGGAATGCTTTAGCAAATCGGAGCCGCGCACTGCGCGGTGAAAAGGCTTGAGCGAAACTTTTATATTGACGCTCATTCAGCGTGTTGCGTACCCTCACTCCTTGCCTGTCTGCCAGTATTTGCGGTCGAGCGTGCGGTACTGCACGGCTTCGGCGATGTGCCCCATGTCAATGACCTCGCTGCCCTTCATATCGGCAATGGTGCGCGCGACCTTGAGCAGGCGGTCATAGGCTCTTGCCGAGAGACCGAGCTTCTCAAAGACCTTCTTGAGCATCGCCTTCGCGCTGTCCGTCATCGGGCAGAAAACGCTGAGCTTATCCGGCGTGATGCGCGCATTGCAGGTGATCTTCGTACCCTTGAAGCGTGCGTTCTGAATCTCTCTTGCGGCGATCACGCGCGCGCGGATCTTCGCGCTCGGCTCTTCGCGCTTCTGCGAGGAGAGATCGTCAAAGCTCACCGGCACCGCCTCGATATGCAGATCAAAGCGATCGAGCAGCGGACCGGAAATGCGGTTGAGATACTGCGCTGCGGCGCGCTGTCCGCAGGTGCAGGGGCGTGTCGGGTGACCGAGATAGCCGCAGGGACACGGATTCATTGCCGCGATCAGCATAATCGAGCAGGGGTACCGGATCGTACCGGCTGCGCGTGAGATCGTGACCTCTCTGTCCTCGAGCGGCTGCCGGAGGATCTCGAGCGTGCGGCGGTCAAATTCCGCCAGCTCATCGAGAAAGAGCAGCCCGTTGTGCGCGAGCGAAATCTCGCCCGGATGCGGCACGGTGCCGCCGCCTGCAAGTCCTGCCGAGGAGATCGTATGATGCGGCGAGCGGAACGGCCGGACGGTCACGAGCGGATGCTCGGCATCCAGCAGCCCTGCAACGGAGTGAACCATCGTCGTTTCAATGGATTCCGCAAAGGTCAGCGGCGGCAGAATCCCCGGCATGCGCTTTGCGAGCATGCTTTTTCCGCTGCCGGGCGGCCCGATCAGCAGCGCATTGTGTCCGCCTGCTGCGGCGATCTCCAGCGCACGCTTTGCGACGCCCTGTCCGTGAACATCGGCAAAATCGGGAATCGGCGGCGCATCGACCTGTTCGAGCCCGATATGCGGCATCGGTGTAAGGGGCTTGTCGCCCTCGAGATGCGCAAGCAGCGCCTTTGTATCCGGCACGCCGTAGACGGTCATATCCTCAACGACTGCCGCTTCCTTTGCGTTTGCAAGCGGCACATACATCGTTCTGATGCCGCGCTGTCTGGCGGTCAGTGTCATGGGCAGCACGCCGTTGACCGGTCTGACAGCGCCGTTGAGCGAGACCTCTCCGATGATTGCGGCATCCTCCGGCACCTGTACTCTGCCGAGTGCCGCAAGAATCGCCGTAAAAATCGCAAGATCGTGCATACTGCCGTTTTTGCGGCGGTCTGCCGGTGCGAGGTTGACAATGCAGTTTGAGGTCGGGAACACAATGCCGCAGGTATAGAGCGCGGATTTGATGCGCTCGCGGCTCTCCTGAACAGCGGCATCTGCAAGCCCGACAATCTCAAAGCGCGGAATTCCCTTGTTGAGGTTGATTTCTACGTCAACCGCAAATGCATTCAGTCCGAATAATCCCAGACTGCTGACTTTTGCAAACATTGCTTCACCGCCGTTTCGTGATAATCTTATAAATCTCAGCCTGTAGATAAAGTGTCTCCGACGGATTTATATTGAGGGCTCTGCCCTCAAACTCCCGCTTAAGGGCTAGCTATCCTACGGTGTTGCTGCGCAAACCGTTAAGAATCCCTTTTTTTGAACAATATGAAAAAGAACGTATTTGCTATATTTCACATAAATGGGATTCCAAAGGGATAGTATCCCTTTGGCGGGGTATGGGGCAGCGCCCCATTATAATCATCGCGCAGCGATACCTTTTTCGACAGCCTGTTATAAATCTGTATGGGATGCGGCGATCTGCTCCGGCGTATTCTGCCGGATCGCCTGACAGCCGAGCAGCAGCAGAACCGCCGCTGCCGCCGTCAATATGAGCGGCGCATATTCCGCAAATGCAGGCCGGACCGTCCGCATAAGCGGACCCAGCGAGGACCGCAGAGACGGCACACGCTCCTTCATGAGAACCTTGCCGGCTGTCTGCGAGAATAACAAGCCCAAAAGCCCGATCATGCCCTGCATGCGCCAGATTCGGAGCGGCAGACGCTTTTCCGTCCGCCGGAAGGGATATGTCCTGCCCAGCAGCCGGATCAGAATCAGTGCAAAGAGCATGATATTCAGCACCGATCCTGCGCCGAAGCAGAGCGGATGGATCCTGACCACTTCGCAGGGCAGCTTTATCAGGGAACCATCGCGGATCAGCCTTTCGGTTTCTACGGTTTCAAAGGTCGGGAACATGTCGGCGTACATCAGCAGCGAGGTCAGGAAGCCCGCCGCCCAGACAGCAAGCCAGCAGAGCGCCGTCAGCAGGATGCCCTTCAGCGGATTATACGGCTTCATGCGGCGCCTTCTTTCTGTTCCGGATCCCCGAAATGCAGAAAATGATCAGCATGATGAGGACATAAGCCGGAAACAGCACGCTGCACGAGAGAATCAGCCAGTCGTATCTGCCGAATGAAATGCCGCCCATGACGCCGAGCCGCAGGATCAGTACCCAGACATTGCCTGCGAGGATCAGCAGTGTGCCGAGCAGCGCAAATGCGCACCAGATTCCGGTCAGGAGCGGCTTCTGCTTCGCTGCACAGCAAAAATCCTGCCGCAGCAATGTGCGCAGGACTGCCGTCAGACCGGCAAACCCGAGCAGTGCGCCGAGCGCCCACATCAGCGGATTGATCCTGTAGATCTCCGAGCTGAAAATGAAGGAGCTGACGGTTTCGCCGGTCGGCTTCATAAAGAGTGTCTGGATGAAGAGCGCCGCCGCCGAGACTGCACAGCAGATCAGCAGGTGCAGCGCGGTCAGCGCGAGATTTTTCAAGGGTGTCCGTGTCATGATGTTTCCTCTTATGCTTCGGGATGATGTTCGTCACGCGCACGCTTCATTGCGGCAAGGCGCGCACGGACATCCTCCGGTGTCGGGAGCATATCCGGATTGCCCTGCTGTACGGCGTGCGAGGGGATTGCGGTCATATCTGCGAGCATTGCCGCCGGATTGACCTGCGGCAGTGCAGAGGGATCCTCCTGAACCTGTGCGGACTGCACGGCGAGGGAATCCAGCTCGATATCGGCAGGCGCAGAAAGCTGTTCCGGCTTCGGTGCATATTGTTTGGTGCTGCCGGGCATATCGGTGATGCCGAGCGTTTTCTCCGTGACGGCAGGAATCTTCACCTCCGGCGGCAGCTTAACCGGTGCCGGATCGGAAAAGAGATTCGGAGACGGCGCAAATGCAGAGGGCGTTTCCGTCTGCTGCGGCGTACCGATGCCGGACATCTGTGCCGGCGCCTGCTGCGGTGCAGAAATGCCGGACATATGCGCGGAAGCCTGCTGCTGTCTTGCGCGGACATCCGCAGGCAGCTCATAATGCGCGCGCTGGTCTGCCAGCGGCTCAAAGAGCGGATAGCCCGGCTCCGATTTCAGCTCGTCATTCCGGTTGCAGAGCATCTGCGCCCAGACATTCAGCGCGATGCCTGCGATCAGGAAAATCAGATTGGCACCGGTAAATGTGCCGTTTCTGCGCAGGAAAATCATGATCATGCCGAATGCATTGATGCCGAGCAGGAGCAGGCTTGGGGTGCGCAGTTTTGATGCCGTCAGCCAGCCCAGCACAATCGTGATCAGACCGAGCAGGATCTGGAATGTACCTGCGGACATGGCATTATAAAAGATGCCGGGACCTTCGGCATTGCCCTGAACCGTGGAAAATGCGCCTGCCATAAATGCCGTGCTGAAAATCATTGCGCCGAGGGCGATGCTGCACCATAAATATATGCGGAAGCCCTTGTTGACCGCATGCATTTTCAGGCGGTTGTTCTCATATTGTGCTTCGACCTGCGGTGAAATACTCATAGTCGGATCTCCTTATTGTGCGGATGCTTCAGTGATGCTTCAGTGATGCTTCTTTTTCTTCCGGTTCGGATTCTGCGGTGTCTGGTTCTGCTGTGCGGATTTGCCCTCTGCGAGTGCCTTCGCCTTTGCCTCCGCCTCCGCGATGATCTGCTGGGAACGCGCCTCAGCCTCTGCAAGGATCGCAGCGGCAGCCGCCTCTGCCTCCGTGCGCTCGGGCGTGATGTTTTCGGGCTTTGCGGCAGGTGCCGGTTTTTCGGTCTCCGGCTCAGGTGTCAGCTCCGTCATTTCAGCTTCCGCCTGCGGTGCTTCGGCAGGTGCCTCCGCCGCCTTTGCGGATTCCTCTGCGCTGCGGACTTCATTCAGATGCTTTTGCAGCGATTCGACCAGCGCATTGCCGGCTTCCGCCGCCTTATCCTTCTCCTCCGGCTCCTCATAGCCGAATTCGGTCTTCTTTTTCTTTTTTCTGCGCAGGGAATAATCGGTCGTGAACAGGGTGGATTTGGTTCTGCGCTCGCCCTGATGCGCAAGCAAGGTCTGGATCACGATATCCGATTTTGAGATATCGAATTTCTCGTGAAATTCGGGATAGCCCTCCATCTGCGCGAGGGTGGATTCATGCCGCAGCTCGCGGATCGAGAAGATATAGAACACCAGACCGACAATGCCGATCAGCGCCGAGAGATAATCCAGACGCGATACGCCGAAGAGCGTCACCAGTGCGTACCATGCGGCGAGAATGATATTCAGCGTGCGGTAATTTGCCCATGCCAGATATCCCAGCACGATCACCGCCATGCCGAACAGAATCTGGAAGATGCCGCCGGTCAGGATCGCTTCGGGCTTGTCGAGCGTCAGATAGGGACGGCTCAGCAGATCGAACATTGCAATATACTTCTTGAAAATCGAGAAGAAACATACCAGTATGCACAGAACCAGATTGCAGATGAATGTACGGCGGTGGATCTTGTCAATATCGTGCATCTGCATCCGGCAGTATTCATAGTGGGAGTCGCTTTTTTCAAGGTGTACGATTTTCGGCTTTTCTTCTTCAAACGGATTGATATTCTGCTCTGACATAACGATTCATCCTTTCCAAATTAAGATTGATTCGGCTCATTGCGGCTGCTGCCGCGGATTCTGATGCGGATGCATGCCATCGGCATCCCTCTTTTTTCCCATTTGCTTTTCTGTGTTTTATATATTGTGCAGCGGTCACAGATCCTCAAGCGTATCCATGATATTGCTGTGCTGCTCTGCCTTGTGTACGAGCGGATCGGCGCCCTGACTGCGCTCCTGATAGCCGGTCAGATCGGTATTCAGCGCCTCGGTGCGGTCATCGAGCAGATCATACATATCCTTGTCATCTGCGGATGCGGCAACACGGGCGCCTGTCTCGACGGCGCGCTTTCTCGAGGTGAAATCCCACGCCTTCTGGGATGCCTCCTGCCGGTTGACCTCGAGCTGAAACTGCGGAAAGCCCTCCTCTTTTGAGAGCCTTGCCCAGAAAATATGGCAGACCAGCGCGGCGGTCAGCGTCAGCGGCTGCAAAACGCCGAGATACTGGATCGCACCGAATCCGATGCCGAGTGTGACCGGCACAAGAGTGATCAGCGTGATGCGCCAGTCTCTTTTATAGATTGCAAAGATCACCGCAGCCATCAGCACGATGCCTGCGAGCGCGAGGAAGAAAACGTCCAGCTCGCGCAGCAGCGTCAGACCGCCGAGGATGCTGTCCAGCAGCGCCGGAATGACCTCTCCGGCAGCCGCAGTCAGTGCAACCATCATGACGGCCCCGAGAATCTTCTCGATGCGGTCTCTCCGCTTGCGCAGCCTGCTGTATCGCGCAAGACGTTCATCTTCTGTATATACACTTGCCATGATATTCTCCTGCGTTTCAGAGTGTTTCCAGTCCGCCGACATCCTCCGGCTTCAGTGTTTGTTTGCGCTCAAAGCCCGGTGCATCGGGATTGAGCTGCTTCATCCGGTCGAATGCCGGTTCGGCTGCATGTACGATCGGATCGCTGCCGGCGCCGCGGTTATGATAATTTTGCAGCATGGCAGGCAGTGCATCCGGTGCAGCCTTCTCCTCGACGGCGTTCATGTGCGCGTGCGGATCGAGCACCTGCTGCTCTGTGCGGACACCCTCTGCAAGGGCTCGCTGCTGCACATAGCTGACCTGTGATTTTGTACGCGATTCCTGCTCGTTGAAATCAATCTGGAACAGCGGAAAACCCTCCTCGCCTTTGAGCTTGCTCCATTTTAATCCGGCAAAGACCGAACATCCCAGCGGGAGCAGCGTCATGGTACCGATATAAAATGCACAGTACCAGCCGGCAAAGGTAATCAGCGCGACACCGACGGCTGCGGCAAGCATGAATACCCAGTTCCGCGATGCAATGCCGTAAAATCCGACTGCGAATACGGCAAAATTGATCAGCAGGTGATAATGCTGCATCTGCGCGATGCCGTTTACGCCGAGTCCGACTGCCAGTCCGGGCGCAAAAAAGCCGCCCATCAGTTCTGCAAATACAAGGAGCAGATAAAGACCGATGCAGATGCCGAAGATGATCTCACATTGTTTCTTACATTTGCGGCAGGCAAAATAGCGCTGCTCGCGGACTTCATCCGTATAGATACTTGTCATGAATGCTGCACGCTCCTGTCTGTGTATATAGATACTCCATATTATTATACCACATAAAAAGTGAAAATGCAATGGGAAATGCGAAAAAATCGCCGCAGCCCTTGTGAAATTAGAAATGAGAAATTAGAAATGAGGAATTGCGGTGTCCGCTCCGCGGACAGATTTGAAATAAGGAGGAGGTAGGAAGTATTTTTCTCTTTTCACTTCCTGATTATCTAAATAATCATGCGCGAAGCGCATACCGCAACTCCTCACTTCTCACTCCTATCTCCTCACGAACCTTTCTCCTTTCTCCTCATCGAGTACAGCATTTCGCACAATCAAAGCAATATCCCCCCACCGCCGCAATATGCAAAATTCCCAATTCGCTGAAAATCCCCTTGACAACTATATCGAGGTGTGATATACTTGCATTACAGTCCGATACATCGAAGCTCGATACATCGAACCAAAATAGATTGGAGTGAGATATATGACAGAAAAACTCCGGCGCGTCTACGTCCCGATGACCGAGACAGGCTTCTATATCCTGTTCTGCCTGCGCGAGGAAATGCACGGCTACAGCATCGGGCAGCGCGTCAAGGAAATGACCGACGGCGCCGTGACGATCAGCGCAGGCACCATGTACGGCACGCTCTCCAAAATGGAAAAGGACGGTCTGATCCGCTTTACCCGTGAGGAGGAAAAGCGCAAGCTCTACCGGATCACGGCGCTGGGCGAGGAGATCCTCTCGCTCGAAATCGAACGCATTAAGCGGCTTTACAGAAACATCGGAGGTGTCTGAAATGAAAGGCAAGAGTGACAGCATCAAGAGAGTCCGCAAGTTTTTCAGCATTGCGGAATTTGAAAAAGAGGAGAAATATCTCACGGACATGGCGGCGCAGGGCTGGCGCTTCGTCGATACGAACGGTTCTATCTATACCTTTGAGCGCTGCGAGCCGGAGCAGGTCGTTTACCGGCTGGATTTCAGCGGCATTCCGCTCGATCAGCGCGACGATTACTACGCCATGTTCCGCGATTACGGCTGGGAATATTTGCAGGACAGCTACGGCTTCAGCTATTTCCGCAAGCCTGCCGAGGGCGCTGCGCCGGAGGATCTGGAGATTTTCAGCGACGGCGCTTCGCATCTGGAAATGGTCAGAAAGATCATGCTGGCAAAGTTCACGCCGATGATTCTGATTCTGATTCCATGCATCACGATCAACTATGACAAAATGCTGCGCGTGATCCGGAACGATTCGCCAACCAGAGCCGACTGGTTCTCCGTGATCGGCGTCACGCTTCTCGTTCTGACGATTGCAGCGCTGTTCTGCCGGATGCTCGCTGAATTCCTGCACCTGAAAAAGAAATATTCAAAATCTGCATAAATACGCAGAAATCGCATATCCTATCCGCAGATAGGAGTGATGCACATGACAAGGATGATCCACTCGCAGGGCGCGCGCGATCCCTCGCAGGAGGCATATGCAGAAATGGTCGCGCACGCCTCGCAGCGGACGAATATCGCGGCGACCGTGCTGAAAGCGTTTCTCATCGGCGGAAGTATCTGTCTGCTGGGTGAAATCATCCGGCAAATGCTGCTGAAAGGCGGTCTGGAGCCGGATGCCGCAGGCACATGGACCTCGGTGACGCTGGTGCTGCTCTCGGCACTGCTGACGGGCTTCGGGCTGTATCAGAAGCTCGCAAAGCACGGCGGCGCCGGTACGCTTGTTCCGATCACCGGCTTTGCAAATGCGGTTGCGTCGGCGGCTGTCGAGGCAAAAACCGAGGGCTTCATCCTCGGCGTCGGGACAAAGATCTTCACGATCGCAGGACCGGTGATCCTCTACGGCACCGCCGCTTCCGTCCTCTACGGTGTGATCTATTATCTGCTGAACCGATAAAAAAGACCGTCAAAATTTGCTAAAGCATTCCGGTTACGCAACACGCTGAATGAGCGTCAAAATAAAAGTTTTGATCAAACTTTTCCAAAAGTTTGCGATGAGTCCAGAGGCGAGGAGCCTCTGGTCGCTCTCCGCAGAGAGCGAAACACCTCTGCATCAGGAGCCCTGCGATAGAGGGCGCCCCTGAGTGAATTGCGAAGCAATTCACAGACAACTGACACTGTGAAAGCTCTTACTGTTCCCGCATAAAAAAGACCGCTGAAATGAGCGTAACAGCTTACATTTCAGCGGTTGATTTTTCAAACAGATCAGAATAGTTAAGGGGACGCCCTCTATCGCAGGGCGTCCCCTCTTGCCGCAAGCGGCAATTCACCCCTTGCGGAGCTCTTTACACGCGAAGGGTTTTCGCTCGTTGCGACGAGCGACCAAAGGGCGCCGCCCTTTGGAAACCTGCGAGCTTTTGAAAAAGCTCGACCAAAACTTTTATGACGGGCTTCTGCTTGTACGTATTATGCAGCGGTGCCGTTCCTGAATCTGCACCAGTTATATGCGGCGGCTGCGGCAAGCAGCGGCATGACAGGCTGCGTGATGATGCCCGTCCATGCGGTCAGCGAATTGAAAATCGAAAGCGCGCTCAGCTCCGCGGTGCCGTAAATACGGGAGAGCATCGACACGCGCAGGAAATTCAGTCCCGTCGAGACAAGGAACAGCAGCACCGGCGCCGCCAGAATGATGATCGTCAGCGCAGGCGCAAATGCGGTCGGCTTCTTGCACTGCTGAATCAGCAGATAAAAGAACAGCGCGACGAGAATCAGCCGCAGCACCGGCTGCACAAAGAGCAGCGGATGCCGCACGACATCGGCTTTATCCAGAATGCTGGCAGCCGCACTGCGCATCGCAAGGAACGGCTCCGGAATCATCCGCATGACGAAATCCATCACAGTCCAGAATGCCTGAAGCGCAAGCGCAAGCGTCGCCATAATACGGATCGGCTTTGCATTGTCATTCATGTCCGTTTTCCTCTGCGATCAGCGGTTCTCAGCCCTCGACAGCAGCCTGAACAATGACGTTGAAATCAGTAGCCTTGAGGGATGCGCCGCCGATCAGACCGCCGTCGATGTTCGGCTTTGCGAGCAGCTCAGCAGCGTTCTTTGCGTTCATGGAGCCGCCGTACTGGATCGTGACAGCGTCAGCAGCAGCCTGGTTGTAGAGCTTTGCGAGGGTTGCGCGGATGAAGCCGCAGACCTCCTCAGCCTGCTCCGGCGTTGCGGTCAGACCGGTGCCGATTGCCCAGACCGGCTCATATGCGATCACGACATTCTTCAGCTCCTCCTCGGTGACATCCCACAGATCGAGCTTGATCTGCTTGCCGACGACTTCCTCGGTGATGCCGCACTCACGCTCCCACTTCAGCTCACCGACGCAGACGATCGGCTTGAGACCTGCTGCGAGGGCTGCCTTGGTGCGCTTGTTGACGGTCTCATCGGTCTCGCCGAAGTACTGACGGCGCTCGGAGTGACCGATTACGACATACTCGACGCCCAGCTCGGTCAGCATATCAGCGGAGATTTCGCCGGTGAATGCGCCGGACTTCTCAAAGTGGACGTTCTCAGCGCCGACCTTGACATTGGAGCCGGCGGTCGTGTTGACAGCGGTTTCCAGATTCGTGAACGGGACGCAGGCAATGACCTCGATCTTGCCCTCAGCGTTTGCGACGAGCGGCTTGATCTCCTCGAGCAGAGCCTTTGCCTCGGGGCGAGTCTTGTTCATCTTCCAGTTGCCTGCGATGATTGCTTTTCTCAGATTCTTGTTCATGATAATAAACTCCTTTTCAAATCAATATATCTTCCGGATGATCCGGATGATTTGCGTGTGTTAGAGGTGTCTCCGACGGATTGAGAATGGGGAGCACTGCACGCTTCGCTATGAGTTTGCGAAGCAAACTCACCCCAAACCTCTGCTTAAGGGATAGCTATCCTACGGTGTTGCTGCGCAAACCGTTAAGAATCCCATTTTATAGACAGGATGAAAACAACTTGCGAAATTGACGCTGCTGCGCGGATTTTGCTTCTTGTGGGATTCCGTCACAGGTATATTATAATTCCGCCAGACCTTCCGGCACGGATTGCGCGGACTGTTCCGGCAGATGCCGCTCAGCACGCTGCATCGGTTTGATCCCGAGCCGTGCGGCGGCGTAATTCTTTGCTTCTTCAATCAGGCGGCGCAGATTCTGCTTTGTGCCTGCCGTCACCGGAGCGGAGAGCGCGGAGACTGCATCCAGCAAGCCCTGCTCCATGCTTCGCACGGTATCATTCTGCCCTACGGCGTAGGCTCTTTGCAGATCAAGAATGCCGCTGTAGACAGAGGATTCCGGCAGCTTCGCGGTCAGTGCGATCGCTTTGCTGCGGTAATATTCAGCACGCTCCGGCTGCTGCAAAAGCTCGCAGAATACCGCCGCGAGACTGTAAAATTCCGGCACATCGGCTGCATAGGGCGCAGCATTCGCCGGATTCAGCGTAAAGACCGCCTCCAGCATTGCCTGATGCTCCTGAAACAGATAGGACGCCTTGTCAAACTGTCCGCGCATCAGAAGCGACTTGCATTTCGCGGTCATCAGCGTGGCAAAATCCCGTTCGGAAAGCGCCTGTGTCGGGATTGCGGCGAACTGTTCATCCGCCTCGCTGTATCTGCCTGCCATGACCAGTATGAATGCGCGCAGCACCTTCTCATGATCGGACGAAGCAGATTGCAGAAGATCCGCAATCTCCGTGCAGTAGCCGTTCCGTGCGAAGATTTCTTCCATTTGCTGTTGATTTCTGCTGCTTCCGGCGCCTGTCACCAGCCCGTTGATGAGCAGAATGACCGCGTCAATCACCAGACCTGCAAGCAGGTGGATCGGCATATCGACAAAGAGCAGCTCCGGAAGTGTACTGCCCGGATTGGCGAGCATGCACCAGATCACTGCCGCGATCAGCACGCCGCCGAGCGCCTTCTGCAAAGCAGGCGGCTGTCTGCGCGGATCGAAGTCAGCGATATTCATCGGCATACTCCTTTCATTACAGCAGCAGGACAATCAGCAGAAAGCACAGCAGCGCCGCGCACGCAGTCACAAGGACGGCTGCGGCTGCCGGTTTGCTCCAGCGTACCTTCGGTGACCAGAGCTTCTGCGGATTCTCACGGCTGACATAAAAGGACATCGTCTGCGCATCCTTCGTGCCGCGGACGGTCTGACGGTATTCTCTGCCGTCAACGGTATAGACTGCGCTGTGTACATCGGCGGCAGGCGGCGCAATGTTCGCGTGCGTCTGCTGCGCGTAGATCTCCGCCATGCGGTTCAGCGCCTGCACCTGCAAATCCTCGGCATCGGAGAGCGGTTTCAGCTCCGCCGTGACCTTGATCCATTTTTTGGAAAGCGGTCTGCCGATCAGCCTTCCGACCGCAAGGACGACAAGCGTGATCCATACGGTCAGAAAGACAACTGCGAGGATGCAGCCCCAGAGAATCCTGCCGCTCATGACGGCAGTTTCCGGTCGGTGAGCTGACTTTCCGCGATCAGACCGGTATGCGCGGCGAAGAGCTTTGCCTGCTCCAGCGCGCGCCGCATTTCATCCTTCTGCGATTGCAGGAAGGGCGGCTGCATCTGCTCGGTCAGCATGAAGAGCTGCTGCGAGAGATCGTAGGCTTCCTTCGTCCTGCCGAGCGCATAGAGCCCGTTGAGATCCATCAGTCCGGTATAGAACTGCGATTCGCCCGGTGTCCGCTTGCTGAGCTGGAATTCCGCGCGTTTGCGGTATTCCGCAGCCTGCTCGGGACGGTTCGTCAGCAGCGAATAGACCGCAGCGAGCATATAATAATCAAAGGTATCGTCGGCATAGACCTGATACTGCGCAAAAAGCTCCGGCTGCATGTCATAGGCTTCCGCCTGCTCCGGACTGCACCGGTCAAAGAGGCGCTGTGCCTTCTCCATGCGGTTTGTCATGATCAGGAGCCGGAATTTTGCCGTCCGGATCATTGCCAGCACGCGCAGATCCTGCGTCGTTTCGTTGATATTTTTCAGCTCACGCTCCGCCTCGGCATAATTCTCAGCCTGCACGAGCACGTAGCACCGGAGCGCATTGTCAGCGTCCGAGGGCATCGGCGTGATCGCATGGAGCGTATCCGACATCTCCTTGCAGAAGCCGCGCTGCGTGAACAGCTCACCGACCTTCAGATAGGCATGCTTATGGACGGCCTTCGTAAACAGCTTCCATGCATAGAGAAGAACCATTGCCGCACCGGATGCCAGAAACAGATAGAAAATCAGCATCAGCAGGGCATAGCCCGGTGATCTGCCGAGGATCGACAGTGCGTAGATCACACCGATCAGCGTGAAAAAGGAAAATGTGACAAGTGCTGTGATACGGACAAATTTCGGGGAATCCCCGACGATGCGGCGAAACAGGTCTTTCAGCATGTTACTGTGCCTCCTGCCGTTTTTCCGGCGTCAGATTCTGGGCTTTGCCGAGCTGCGCAAGGAAATGATCCTTCTGCCACTGCTTTTCCAGCACCGGATCCTGCAAAATGGCGTGATAGGTCTGCTCCTCCTGCGCCTCGGCGCGGTCGGTAAATCCGAGCGCATAGAGCTGCATGGTCTTTGCGATATTGACCATTGCAGGCGACATGCTTTTCTTGGTGCTGATGATGCGCTCAGCGGTGCTGATATAATGCTCCGAGCCGTCGAAATCGCCCTTGACCGCAAGAATGACGCCTGCGTTCAGCCCGTAGACAGCGCCGTAGAGCGGATTGGTCTGCGAATAGATGTCCATGAACTTCTGACATCCTGCGAAATACTCCGCAGCCTCCGCATAGTGACCGGTTGTCAGCAGCATATCAAGCCGCGCATTGTGGATCTGGAACATTTCGGTATCATTCAGCCCGACGGTCGGGATCGAATCGAGCAGCGCCTTTGCCTCGTCATAGCGGTCAAGATAGCTCAGAACCTCGACTCTGCGGAGCTTCTCTGCGCGTGTCGGCGTGGGATAGATCTCGCTGTGCTTTTGCAGCCACGCATCGCTGTAGCCCTGTGATGCAAGGATCTCATCAAGCGGCTCATCCTTTTTCAGCGAGGACGAAACCGAAAGAATGATCAGAACCCACAGCACCAGCCAGATGCCGAGCGCAATGCACATCGGAACCCAGAAGGGCTTTCCCGTCACCCCGAGAAATCCGATGGCGCCGCTGATCACGAGCGCAGCAGCAAGCGAAATCAGGAGCAGCTTTTTTGCCGCAATAACAATTTGCTTAAAATATTTCATAATATGTCTCCATATCAAGTCATACAAGGCGGATATAATTTCAGGCGGATAGTGTGTGCTATCCGCCCGAAATCGCGTGATTCAGAACGATTACTTTTCAGCGATCGCTGCGACGCCCGGCAGAACCTTGCCCTCGAGGTACTCAAGGGATGCGCCGCCGCCGGTGGAGATATGGCTCATCTTATCTGCAAAGCCGAGCTGGATCGCTGCGGTTGCAGAGTCGCCGCCGCCGATGATCGTGGTTGCGTCAGCAGCAGCCAGTGCCTCGCAGACAGCAACAGTACCCTTCTTCAGCGTCGGGTTCTCAAAGACGCCCATCGGTCCGTTCCAGACAACGGTCTTTGCGGACTTTGCAGCATTTGCAAAGAGCTCAGCGGTCTTCGGGCCGATATCGAGGCCCATCTTGTCAGCCGGAATCTTGCCTGCCTCAACGAATTCAACGTCGATCGGAGCGTCGATCGGATCCGGGAATGCAGCCGCGATTGCGGTATCGACCGGCAGCAGGATCTTCTTGCCGAGCTTCTCAGCCTTTGCGAGCATTTCCTTGCAGTAATCGAGCTTCTCGTCATCGACGAGGGACATGCCGATTTCGCCGCCCTGTGCCTTGATAAAGGTATATGCCATGCCGCCGCCGATGATCAGCGTATCGCACTTCTCGAGCAGGTTGGAGATAACATTGAGCTTATCAGCGACCTTTGCACCGCCGAGGATTGCAACGAACGGACGCTGCGGATCCTCAACAGCATTGCCGAGATACTGGATCTCCTTCTGCATCAGATAGCCGACAGCGGTCTCCTTGACGAAGCGTGCGACGCCGACAGTGGAAGCGTGGGCACGGTGGGAAGAACCGAATGCATCCATGACAAAGACCTGACCGTCAACGAGATCAGCGAGCTCCTTGGAGAAGCCGTCATAGGAAGCCTCCTTGGTCTCCTCAGCGCCGCGGAAACGGGTGTTCTCGAGCAGAACGATCTCGCCGTCATTCATTGCAGCAACAGCAGCCTTTGCATTCTCGCCGACAACAGTATCATCCGCAGCAAAGACGACCTTGGTCTCCGGCAGCAGCTCTGCCAGACGCTTTGCGACCGGTGCGAGGGAGAACTTTGCTTCCGGACCGTTCTTCGGCTTGCCCAGGTGGGAGCAGAGCACGACCTTACCGCCCTCGGAGAGCAGCTTCTTGATGGTCGGCAGCGCCGCAGTAATGCGGTTGTCGTTGGTGATCTCGCCGTCCTTCAGCGGAACATTGAAGTCGCAGCGGACAAGGATCTTCTTGCCCTTTGCCTGAATGTCGTCTACTGTAACCTTATTCAGTCCAGCCATGATAAAAACATCCTTTCAAAAAGAGTATAGATAGGTTGTGATATGCGGCAGAAACCGCATTCGTACCCATTATACCATATTATTGAAGAAATTTCAATGGAGAGCGTAAAAAAAATTAGAAATGAGAAATGAGAAATGAGAAATTGCGGTATCGCCTGCGGCGATGATTCAAAATCGTCCGCGTCAGCGGACACCTTAATTTCTAATTTCTAATTTCTCATTCAAAAAAAGCTGCCGCATGTTTTGGCTTACATGCGGCGAAAACAGATGTATTGAATTCAGATTGGTCAGCTTTCTGCTTCATCAAAATGCAGGTCAACGTGCGGTCTGGAAATGCCGCCGCTGCCGAAGTAATAATAATCTCTCAGGTCGTCGCCGATTGCCGGATATTCCGGGTTCCGCAGCTCCGTCATCAGCTCCGGCTTCATCGTCTTCGGCAGGAACGCGCCGATCTGACAGTTCAGCGCTTTGCCCGGCTCCAGATAGAACCACTCCGAGCGGAAATCATCGTCATATTCCTGACCGCTCAGGCTGAAATACGCAGGCTGTGCATAATAATATCCGCCGGCTTTGCGCTCATTTGCGTGGTGAATATGGAAAAGCATCGGCATCAGGCAGAAATCATAATCGCGTGCAAAGCCGGAATCTATGACATAATCATCCCGGAACGGATCGAACCAGTCAGCCTCATCGCCGAGGTCTGCGCCGTAGCGGTGAGACGGATCCACGGGCATGCGGCAGCCATTCCAGAAGTCCGGCAGATAGGAAATCGCATTGATGTTTTCGACCTTGACATCCAGCAGCACAAACCGGTAATCCGCAGGATTTGCCTTTACAGTCGAGTATTTGCGCGCCTCATCCCAATCGTGCATATATTCGACATCCGCAGAGGTATACTTTTCTTTATCGTATGAACCGTGTCCGCACACAATATAGCAATCCTCGCGGAACAGCCTGCCGAGATCCTCCTCTTTGAGACCGGCTTCCTCCAGCGTATCAAAGCACCGCGCTTTCTGCACGGTCAGCGCCAGCACGCCGCTCTGCACGATCTGCCCGTCGTTGACAAGGAACCGGTCGCCGATCTCCTGCTCGAGCGATGCATCCGGCATTTCCGCATCCGCAGGGAACGGCAGCGCTTTTTCTGTTGTGGTAGTTGTTGTCGATTCGAGCGTCTCGATCACATAGAGATCGGTCGGGAGCGTGCGGTCGGTCGAGACGGCTTCGGTGTTTGACTGTGTCTCGCGCGGAATCAGCGATGCGGCAAAGTCGCCGGAATCCAGTATGCTGGAATATGCAGGCTGCGTCGGCTGCTGCTGCATGATGCCGTCGCGCACAACGCCGTAGATCGCAAACGCGCTGAAGCTGACAATGCCGATTGCCGCTGCAACCACGCCGTAGCGTGAGAGCCGCGTAATCATCGGATTGCTGCCGCCGGAGCCGCCTGCCGCATCCTCGATCATTCGCGCGTCGATCTCTCCCATGAGATCAAGCAGATATCTGCTGTTCACAGCAATCCCTCCTGTTCTAAAAATTTTTTGAGTGCCTTCCGCATCCGGCTCAGTGCCATTCTGACCGATGCGGTTGTCATAGCATGCCGCTTTGCGATATCCCCGGGCGGCATCAGGAACGTATACCGTTCAATAAAGATGCGCCGTTTTTCATCGGAAAGCGTTTCGAGATATTGATTCATCGCCGTGCGGAGCGCATTGCGGTTTAAGATCGCCTCAACATTCTCCTCTGAGGCGACGCATTCCTCCAGCTCGCTGAGCGCCACGGGAACCTCTCCGCCGCCGCGCTTTTTGCGGCTGTCGGATCTGCATTGATCGAGCGCGATGCGGCGTGTGAGGGTGATGAGATACGCCTGCAAATGCGCCGGAGGGTTCATCGGGATCGCGTTCCACGCACGGAACAGAGCATCATTGAACGCTTCATCGGCATCGGCAGAGTTCCCGAGAATATTCTGCGCGGTTTTCCGGCAGATTTTGCCGTATGCATCGGTCAGCGCTTCGAGTGCCCGTTCGTCGCGCGCCGTGATCTGCGCAATGATCTGTTCGTCCTTTGCGTTCAAGGTGTTCACCGCCTTTCTTCACCCTCAACAATATAGACGTCAAATCACCCGTAAATGTAACAAAGAAATCGAAAAAAGTCTCAAAATTTCCTCAGCGGCGGGCAGGAAGGAAGTGAGGAGTGAGGAGGTAGGAGTGAGAAGGTAGGAGTGAGGAGATGCGGTATGCGCTGCGCGCATGATTATATAGCGTATAAGAAATGAATCGTGAAGAGAGAAAAATATCTCCTAACTATTTACAAATCTGTCCGCGAAGCGGACACCTTAACTCCTACCTCCTCACTCCTATCTCCTAACTATCTAACAAAGGCAGAACGATCGTTCTATTGCAATTTTCCGTATCATATGGTATAGTAATATCAACAAATTTTATATTTGCTGTAACACTTGAATGCTTTTTCCTGTCTTTTAAGGCAAAGGTGCAGAAAGGGCGGTGATGCAGGTGAAGGATGAAGCGATCATACAGTTATTTTTTGAACGCAATGAACGCGCGATTTCCGCAGCAGAACGCAAATACGGCAGAGGCTGCCGCAAGATTGCAATGGATGTGCTGGGAAATCCGCAGGACGCGGAGGAAACGGTCAATGAGATGTGGCTGCGCGTCTGGAATTCGATTCCGCCTGCAAAGCCGGAAAACCTGTTTGCATTTTTATCCGCTTCCGTCCGGAACTGTGCGCTGAACCGTGCTGAATCAAACAGCAGTCAGCGGCGCGGCGGCGGTGCTGCGGCGCTGGCACTCGAAGAGCTGAGCTTCTGCGTCGCAGGCAGCGAATCCGTTGAGGGCACTGTCGATTATCATATGCTGCTGGCAGCGTATGAGCGATTTCTGGATTCGTTTTCTTCCGATGTGCGGACGATTTTTGTGGAGCGCTACACAAATCTCCGGACCAGCAGGGAAATCGCGGCGGAATTCCGGATCACCGAAAGCAAGGTGCGCGTCACGCTGATGCGGACACGCAAAAAACTCAGAGCATATCTTGAGAAGGAGGGCTTTTTATGACAGAAAAAGAGCTGCTGCATGTGATGCAGAATGTCGATGGAAAATACAGCGATGAAGTGCAGGCGCGGATTTCCGCCGCACAGAAGCCGGTATACCGCCGTGTACTGCCGGGGCTGCTCGCAGCCGGTGCTGCGGCATGTGTCGCGCTGACGGTCATCACGGCGCTGCCGAAGCAGAATGAGAAGATGAGCGTCGCAAGCACGGATCTCCGCGATGAAGTCGCCGAGATTCAGGCGCCGGAATCCGAAGCGGATGAAGCCGCCGCAAAGGAGCAGATTTCCGCCGGAATGCAGACCGCCGAAGCAAAGGCAAAGCCGGAATCGAAAACCGGAAAAGCGGCATCCGAGCCGAAAGCAGCCGCCGAAGCAAAAGCATCTGCGGCAGAAAAGCCGGAACTGAAAGCCGCAGAAT
>JAGKVC010000016.1 GCA_021152595.1 Clostridia bacterium | reverse complement strand
CTCTGTTTTCGCTCAGCATTCTACTCAGCTCCCTTCTCCTATATTATACCACATAAATGCGAAAAAGCCCAGCTTTCGCTGGACTTTTTCGACAGTCTGAGACACAGCAAAAGCCGTGTCTCTTCGTATTTTTCAGGATTCCGGCGCAAGCTGCTCCTTCGTCAGATAGCGCGCAATATAGCGCAAAATCTTCGTTGCATCCTCCTTGTCAAGGCCGCCGGAGCCGTTGACATCGCCGTTCAGTCTGCCCTGCGCAAGAATGCGGACATTCTGATCCTCCGCAGCAAAGCGGCAGATCAGCACAACATCCGAAACGTCGATCGAATCATCGAGGTTGACATCGCCCCATGTCGTCGGAACCAGATGCCCGGGCTCACCGATCGAAACGAACTGTCTCTCATATTTATTTGCATACTGCTCGGCTGTCGAGTTCTTGTAGCCGTAGATTTTTCCGCTGTATGCATCATTGCTGTTCGAGAACGTGGACGCAGCATCCTCAATCACGCATTCCGGATTATCAATGTAAACCGCTTCGAGATTCGAGCAGCTATTGAATGCAGAATTTTCGATTGCCTTGATATTATCCGGAATTGTCACTCTGGTAAGCGCATCGCATCCATAGAACAAGGAATTTGCAATCGTATCAAGCGCACCGGGGATTCTGACGGAATAGAGCGATCGGCAGTTCATAAATGCCGAGGCGCCAATCTCAGAGACAGTATCGGGCAGAACCGCGGAATAGAGCGCTTTGCAATGTGAAAACGCGTCAATGCCGATCGACTTGAGCGACTGCGGCAGCTTTGCCGATTTCAGCGCTTCACACTGCGAGAATGCACGCATTTCGATCGCTGTAACGCCTTCGGGGATTGTAACCGAGGTCAGCGCCTTGTTCTCAAAGAATGCGCTGTCACCGATCTTGACCACGCCCTCCGGAATCACAAGATCGCCGGAACAGGTAATGCCGTCCACCAGAACGCCGTTGATCGTAACCAGCGGATTTTCGGCTCTCTTTGCAGCAAGCCACGGCGTTGTCTGGAAGACCATACCGCCGAAATTGACGGTCGTCTTCGGAATATTGATCTCAGCGAGCGAACCGCAGCCGTTGAATGCGCTCTCCTCGATTGTCGTAATGCCTTCTTCCAGCGTGATCGACTTCAGCGCCATGCAGCCGGCAAATGCGCCGTGCGGAATCTTCCCGACCGAACCCGGAACGGTCACGGATTCGAGCGAAGACCAGCCATAGAATGCACCCTCGCCAAGCGATTGAACCGTATCCGGAATCACGACCTCCTTGATCATCGACAGACCGTTGAATGCGTTTTCGCCGATCACCTCAAGTCCGTCGGGGAGTGTCAGCGCAGTCAGCCCGGAACAGCCTTCGAGCGCATGCGCGCCGATCAGCTTGACCGATGCCGGAATCGTCAGTTCTGTCACATAGCGATTGTTATTGAGCGCGCTTGCAATGATTCCGGTCACGCCCTCGGGAATCACGACCGCACCCTCTGCGGTACAAGCGTCAATCAGTTGATTGTTGATGATGACAAGCGGATTTTCAGCGCGTTTCGCTTCCAGCCACGGCGTTTTATCAAAGGGATAAGAATCATACTCCGAGACAGTTTCGGGAATCGTGATCTCTTCCAGCGCAGTGCAGTTCTGGAATGCGCCGTAGCCGATGCTGACAGCACCATCCGGAATCACAACGCTCTTGAGCGAGGTGCAGCCGGAGAACATGCCTCTCGGGACACCGCCGAGGCTCTTCGGGATATTGACCGATTCCAGACCGGTGCACTGATAGAAAATCAGATCTGCTGATGTCAGTGTTTCCGGCAGGACAACGGATTTCAGCTTTCCGTTCTGTGCAAATGCATAGGGTTCGATTGTGGTAACGCCCTCCGGTACAACGACCGAGGTCACGGTATACCGTTTCCAGAATGCTTCTTTTGCAATCTCGGTAACCGGCAGTCCCTCGATTTCAGCAGGGATCACAATTTCTGCCGGTGCATCCTCTGTGAGTCCGGTGATCCGGATTGCGTTATCCTTTTTTTCATAGATGAAGCAGTCTTCGGAAGTCGTTTCAGCGGCTTCTGCATAGATTGCTGCGGTGTCCGCGAATGCAGCGGCAGGCATACCGTAGCATGCCAGACACAGCGCACTCACAAATGCGATGGTGTGTAACGGTTTCATAGAATTATCCTTTCTGTAGAAAATGGGCTAAATATACTATATTAGTATAACACAGACATTCAAAAAGTGCAAGTAAAATTGATTAACAGCGCAAAATTTGGTGATTCGACTGTTTTTTCTTCGCCATTGGAGCGCAATATCCGACAATTACACGAGAACAAACAGCCGCAGGCAATGATAGCCGCGGCTGTCCGTCTTGTTATGTTTTCGGCTTGCGTACTACACAGTGCAGGCGCACGCCCTTCCGGTATTCAAAGCGCTCCATGTGCAGCCCTGCGTTTTTGCAAAGCTGCTGTACATCCTCACGGCTGTAGATCCGCACATCGCCGTGCCCGATCAGATGCACAAGCGGCATCTCGATATGATTGCAGATCCAGCGGATCACGTCGGATTTCATTGACATATCGCGCAGGATCAGGCGTCCGCCCGGACGCAGCACCAGATACACACTGTTGAAGAAATCCTGCACATTCGGATAGTGGTGGAAGCTCATGGAGCAAATGACCGCATCA
The DNA here is from genome assembly GCA_021152595.1 of Clostridia bacterium. Lineage (GTDB taxonomy): Bacteria > Bacillota > Clostridia > Oscillospirales > Ruminococcaceae > Firm-04. The sequence continues at coordinate 25,776 of JAGKVC010000016.1, read as the reverse complement.
AAGGAGTTTTCAGGGAAGGGCAAATGTTCGCAGTCCCCGACGACCAGCTCAACATTCGGCAGATTCTTTGCCTTTGCAATCTCGATCATCTTCGGTGTCAGGTCAATGCCGGTGTAATGCTTCTCCGGATATTTTTCACTGAGCAGCGAGAGCATCGGTGCCGTACCGCAGCCGCAGTCCAGCAGATCGGTAAAGGGCTCACGCTCCAACTCTGCAAGGATATCCGGATAATCCTTCTTGCACAGATTATAGACGCCTGCATGATCCGTTTCATAGGTCGCAGCCGCCTTCGTAAATTCACGGACGGAAAGCTCCTTGTATTGATGGCTGTTCATAATCATACTCCTTTCACATTATTCCATGCCCTTCAGCACTTCGACCATATCAATGCGCTTGATACGGCGCGAGAACATGAATCCGACAAGTACCGAGATCAGCATGACAAATGCCGCAGCGATCGCATACGAGAGCGGCTTGATGCAGCACGGCCAGTCGATCGCATCGCCGTTGGAATCCATCATCGCCTGAAGCGGAATTCTGCCGAGCGGAAGACCGCAGATCACGCCGAGAATCGAGAGCCAGAGATTCTGCGTCGAGAGCAGACGCCGGATCGCGCCGCTCTTAAAGCCCAGCACTTTGAGCGTCGCAAACTCCTTGACGCGCTCATTGAACGAGAGATTGCCCGAATTATACAGCACAACAATGATCAGCAGCGCCGAGAAGAACACCATGAAGTATACCAGCACATTCATGATCTCCATGCTCTTGTCAAAGGCGGCTTTCAGATCGGTCATGCTGTGGACAGCAGCGACATAATCTCTGTCAGCCGCCTTGCTGCAATCATTCTTCGAGACCATCATCATCGGCTTGAAATCGAAGCCCATGTCTTCATAGTCCTCACGCAGCATCGTGATGCCCGTGACCGAGGGATGCCGCGAAATCAGCCCGATTCTGCTCTCATTCCATTCATCGCCGTCGATCTTTTTCCAGTAGACCTTGTCGCCCTTTTGCAGCCCGAGCTTCTTCGCCTGCTTCATGGTCAGCGCAACGGTTCCCTTTTCAATCGGCTGCACATTGAGATCCACATCCGAGACGCGGAACAGCTCCTTGCCCTCTGTAACCGACAGCTTGCAGGAGATGATATCATCGGAAACCGGATGCTGATCCGCCGCAACAGAGATCATTTCAATCGACACAAGCTCGCCGCCGAGATCAGATTCCAGTTTTTCTGCATCTTCCAATGTGCTGTTATCCTTGAGCAATACCTGATACTCATAATTCTGAATATCGCTGAAATACCAGCTTTTGACATAGCCGACCGTGTCATAGGCACCGAGTCCGATTGTCATGACGAGCATGCCCATACAGGTTCCGAATACGCCCATAAATGCGCGCATTTTCGATCTGGATACATCACGGAGATTATAGCGCGTGTTGAAGCTGAGATGCTTCCAGAACGGCAGCTTCTCAAAGATACAGGGCTTTGCAGAAGGAGCCGCCGCCGGACGCAGCGCCTCGGAAGGATGAATCTTGAGTACCTGTCGGCAGCTCACATATGCCGCGCCCGTGCAGATCAGCACGATCAGCACAGCGAGCCAGATGCTCTTTGAATCATAGCCCGGCGCCCACCGCGGCACGGAGTAATACTCCCCTGCGAACATCTTGACCATCAGTACGCCGAATGTCTTGAGACCGAGGATGATTCCAAGCGCACAGCCGACCGCCGAAATCACAAAGCTGAAGCTGAGATAGTGCATCATGATCTTGTGCCGCTTCATACCGAGCGCATTCAGGGTGCCGATCTGCGTCCGCTGCTGTGCAATCATACGCTTCATGGTCGTGATAATGACAAGCAGCGCAATCGCAACAAAGACAAACGAGAAGATGTAGGAGAAGCTGTCATGCTGATTCAGCTCATCGGTCAGACGGTTGTAGCCGTCGATGCTCTTGCGGTCGCCGAGAAATGCATAATCGCCGTCGAGCGCCTCTGAGATCTGAGCCTCAAGCCGCAGCGGATTTCCGGAGCATGTGAACACGATCTCATTATTGATCTGCATTTCCTTCGGCAGCAAGCGCTGCGACAGATAAACAAAGCCGATATTGTGATAATCCGCATCAGTATCCGAGGACGCGCATGCATATTCATATTCCGGCGTGACGACTAAGCCGCGGATCTTCTTGGTGAAATCCTGCCCGAGCACATGCACCGTGAAATCGTCGCCGGGTTTCAGTCCCGATGCATTTGCGAACCGGTAAAACAGCCAGACACCGTCCGTATCGGAGGGATCAAACGCTTTTCCGGACATCACATAGGGCTTCGTGACGACGGCATCCTTTTGAAAGTAGCAGTAGATTTCCGCCGTGTGATATTTCTCGTCCGCCTTGCCGAGGACATGCGTCCGGAGCTGCACATCATGAACCGCCGAAAGACTGCGGATCTTCTTTGCATCCTTTGTATCAAAGGATTTGCCGTAGATCCAGCCGTTTGCGAAGTTCGTCGAGCGCTCAAATTCCGCACCTGCGCGCTTACCGCCGATTACATTCGCCTGAAAGCCGGTATAGCACCACATCGCAATCAGCGAGAGCAGCAGAATCGAGAAAAACTGCGCAAAATTGGAGCGCATATCCCGAAGCATTTTTTTCCAAAGCATATGTGTCACTCCTTACCATTCGATGTCATTCACGGAAAGCGGCGTATCATTGGTCTTGATCGACTTGATCTTGCCGTTGCGCATGTGAATGATCCGATTGGCGCATTTTGCGATGTCCGCGTTATGTGTCACAAGGATAACGGTATGCTTTTTCTCCGTCGAGAGCTTTTGCAGCAAATCAATGACCAGCTTGCCGGTCTCGGAATCGAGCGCACCGGTCGGCTCATCACCGAGGATGATCTTCGGATTCTTGGCAAGCGCGCGTGCGATCGAAACGCGCTGCTGCTGACCGCCAGACATCTGCGCCGGAAACTTATTTTTCTGATCCGCAAGCCCGACCTGCTCAAGCATCTGATCCGCATTGAGCGCATTCTTTTTGATATCGCGCACAAGCGAGACATTTTCATAGGCAGTCAGCCCCGGGAGCAGATTATAGAACTGAAAAATAAATCCGATCTGATCCGCGCGGTACTGCGAAAGCTGCCGGTCATTAAATTTCGAGATTTCCTGCCCCTCTACAATGACCTTGCCCTCTGTCGGGACATCCATGCCGCCGAGCATATTCAGTACAGTCGATTTGCCTGCGCCGGATTGCCCGAGGATCACAACAAACTCCCCTTCCTCGATCGTGAAGCTGACATGATCGACCGCGACCTGCATGCCCTCACCCTTGCCGTAGGTCTTTACAACATCCTTGAATTCAACTGCTGCCATTCTCATTCACCCTTTCTGTCTGATTAACGGATTCCGTAGATGAGGCCTGCGCCCTGAATCATCCACGGCGCTGTGACAAATGCCGGAATGAAATCCTGCTTTTCGATATTCGGGATATAGTGGATCTCGGAGACCGTTCCGTCCGCGAGCAGCTCCCTGACGAATGCATCCATATCGCCGTAGAGCGCCTTCTGCGCGAACATATCCTGAAACGCAAATGCGCCGCCGCGCTTTACAACGCGCAGTGCCTCGCGGACAACGTCGCGCTTATCAGCCGCCGACCGCACCTCATGGAATACAAAATTGCTTACGGCTCCGTCAAAGGATTCATCCGCAAAATCGAGCTTCGCAGCATCGCCCTTCTGAAAGCGGACACGTTCTGCAACACCCTCAGCCTTCGCATTGCGCTCGCACTGTTCCTTCGCGTAGCTCCATTCGGTCCCCCAGAAATCCATGCCGGTCATCTGCACATGCGGATAGGTTTTTGCAACACGGTTCGTCAGCGCAGCCGCGCCGCATCCGATATCGAGGATTTTGCCGCTGCCGTCTGTAATACCCAATGCCTTCCGCGACTGCTCCCACGGAAAATGATCGACCAGATGCTGATGCACCTTGCCCATCATACCGCCCTTTTTGAAATCGAAGATATTGCGGCAGATCTGCATATAGCCGGTCATGCAGATGCAGACAAGCGTCAGGATCAGCGCAATGATCCCGGGGATCTTGCTGCTGAAAACGCAGAACAGCACAACCGTCACGACCACAGCCGCCGCTGAAATCCCGTACAGCAGCTTCATCATATTCGCAGGAACCCAGTTTCCGTAATCTGCTTTGTTCGACATTGTCATATCAATCGCCCCTTCGGTTATCATATGGTAACTCGTTGCTTTGAGATCAGCCGGAGCATTCCGGCAGGCTAGATAACTCTGTTATCTACATATAGTTTACAATGAAAATCTGCAAAAGTCAATCAAAATCACTGATTTCGGAGAGTTCAACGAAAGAATCTGTTTTCTGTCGGTTAGCTTTAGCTAATTTACAAAATGGAACCGTCCCGTCTGACGCAGCATTCAGACGGGACGGCAGCATGGAAAATGAAGTAATGAGGGGAAACCTACCAGAAAGTTCTGGTAAAAAAGGAATTGGGATTATTCCTTAACACCGCCGAGGGCAACACCCGCGATGATGTACTTCGAGAGAAGGAAGTAAATCACGAAGATCGGGAGAACCGTCAGCAGAAGTCCGAGGTAAACAGCGCCATACTCGGTCTTGTACATATCGCCTGCGAGCTGGCTGACCATCATCGGCATGGTCCACTTGTTCTTATCAGTAAGCAGGATCATCGGGATGAACAGGTTGTTCCACTGGGAAACGAAGATGAAGATTGCCTGTGTCGCCATACCCGGCTTACAAAGCGGAAGCACGATCTGGTTGAAGATGCGGAACTCACCCGCACCGTCGATTCGCGCGGACTGCACAATTTCCATCGGCAGCGCCGGAATCATGTATTGCCGCATGAAGAACACCGTTGCAGGTGCAGCGATCGGCGGCAGGATCAGCGCGGCAAAGTTGTTTGTCATGCCAATCTTATACATGAACTGATAGAAACCGATCGAAGTAACGGTCGGCGGAATCATCATGATTGCCATGATGACTGCGAAAAAGATCTTCTTGAATTTCCAGTCATAAGCAACAACTGCATACGCTGTCAGCGTGGAGAAATACACGCACAGTGCCGTTGCGCAGATGGAAATGATCGCGGAGTTGCGGAATGCAATCAGCGGATGGAAGGTCTTACTCGTCAGAACCGCGAGGTTCGACTTGATGTAATGCGAGGGAATCAGCGAGAGCGCATGAGCCTGAATCTGCGCAGAACTTCTTGTCGCATTGACGATCATAATAATAAACGGGAACAAGCTGAGAATTGCCAGAATGATGCAGACTACATACTGGAAAATCCTATATGCTGTCGATCCGTTTCTGCTGGAGGCTTTGTGGCTCATATGACAGAAGCCCCCTTTCTTCTGGCTTTCATGTCTGCCTTCTTCATCTTCTCCGCAGCGATCGCATCCTTATCACGCATGATATAGAAGAGGATCGCGGAGCAGACAGCAATAATCAGGAACATGATGATACTTGCAGCAGCAGCCTGACCAAAGAGCTGCTTGCCGGTAAATGCCTTGTTGTAGATAAAGACAACAGCCGTGCCGGTTGCATTATCCGGACCGCCCTGCAGGAAGAGCTGCGGAACGTCGAACATATTGAGACCGCCGATGAGGCTGGTGACGAGCGTATAGAGCAAAACCGTCTTCAGATTCGGAATGGTGATCTGGAAGAAGATCTGCGAACTGCTTGCACCGTCGATGTCAGCCGCTTCATAGATATCAGGGCTGATACCGAGAACACCGGAAATCAGGACGATCATCGTATTGCCGTACCAGATCCAGAACTGGATAAACGCAACGATCAAGCGCGCCGCCGTTTTGCTGGTGAAGAAATTATAGGAGCTGTCGCGGAGACCGATCGAGGTGATGATCTCATTGACCGGACCGTTCGGATAACCGAACAGTGCATGGAAGAGAAGTGCGATTGTTGCCGCCGTGATGATATTCGGCATATAGAACAGAACTTTGAAGAAGCCCTGTCCCTTAATGGTCACACGGCGTGCCGTAAACCACGCAGTCAGCACCATTGCAAGTGTAATCTGCGGGATAAAATTCAAAATCCAAAGAAGAACGGTATTTTTCATGCTGTTGATAAATGTCTTGTTTGACAAAATCTTGCTGAAATTACCGAAAGGCTCCTCAAGGAGCTTGATTTCATTGCCGACACCGTGTGCATCGGTAAATGCGAGCACAAAGGTGTAAATTGTGGGGTAAAGCGTGAATATCAGAAATGCGATAATAAAGGGAAGTGCGAATAAATAGCCATACCTGGCGTAAGACATTCCTTTGAGATGCTTCTGGCTGCCAGTCAAAGTAAATGCCTCCTTTCGGAAGCCGCATACCGGTGCGGAGTGCCATTAGGGTGACACTCCGCGCCGATTCTGCAGCAAATTTATGCTAAGGTTTCAGTTTCAAACGTGCAATTTACAGGTACCTGTTTATTACTCAGCTTCGATATCGAGCTCGTCAGCAACAGCCTGCTTGAAGTCTGCAAGAGCAGCATCGCGGTCCTTGTTGCCAGCGGTGTACTGACGGACCTGGTCACGCCACAGAGAGTTGATCTTCTCATCATACGGAGTGAGGTTCTTACCGTTTGCGAAGTTGTTTGCCGGAACAAACACATCAAACATGTTCTGACCGCCGAGGATATCGACCTCGCCGTTAGACTTCTTCATGACAACGCCGGATGCAACTGCGTCCTTCGTGCCCGGAGTGCCGTCCTCGTTCGGAGCGAACGTGCCGTTTGCCCACATGTACTGGAGGCCGTCTTCCTCAGTGTTGAGGGTGATCCAGTCGATGATCTGACCGACAGCTTCCTTCTTATCGCTGTCCTTGCAGCCGAGAACCCATGTGCCGCCCCAGAAGAAGCCGACAGGCGGTTCGCAGACTGCCCAGTCACCGAAGGTATCGTGGACGTTGTCCTTCATGGTGTAGTTGATCAGCCATGCCGGGCCGAAGAAGCCGAGGATGCCCTTCTTGCCGGTACCAGCCATATCTGCATACCAGTCATCGGTCCAGTCCTGGGTATCATTGTGATAATCGTTATCCTTCAGCTTCTTGGAGAGGTCGAGGAAGTTCTCGCGCTTCTGATCAATGACGAGCTTGTCATCGACAACCCAGCCCTTATCGGAGCTGTTCTCAACAGCGTGCCAGATGTCGCCGTCACCGGAGACGATGCCGTAGCCCTTTGCCTTCAGCTTCTCAGCTGCCTCAAAGAACTTATCCCAGCCCGGTCCGATTTCCTTCTGAACGGTAGCCGGATCATCGGTGCCGAAAACGTCCTTTGCGATGGAACGGCGATAGATGAATGCACCGCCGGTTGCCTGATAGCCGAGGCCGACGAGCTTGCCGTCAGTGTTGGTACCGATTTCGACCGTGTACGGTGCGATTTCAGCGGTCTCAACCTGGCTGATGTCGATGCCGAGATCCTCGTACGGAGCAACGTACTTGGAACCTTCGCCCTGGGTGTACTTCAGAACGAATGCAGCCTCTGCAGCGAACATATCAACGCCGCCGTCTGCCAGAGCAGCATCCAGAGCAGGCTGATACTCACCGTTCGTGGTCGGAACCTGGGTATCGTTCATCTCATACTTTGCAGCGAAATCCGGGTGGGTGTCGATAAACTTCTGCACCATGTTCGGGACTTCAGCCGTAAATGCATAAACATTGATCTTTTCTTTGGTGCCGTCGCTCTTTGCTTCGCTGGACTCCTCGGAAACTTCCTCAGAAGAAGAAGAGTCTGCCTTGCTCTCCTCGGTGTCAGCAGTCTGGCTGCTGGAATCACCGCAAGCTGCGAATGTGAGCATGAGGCTCAGTGCTGCCATAAGGGAAAGTGCCTTTTTCATAATTCATCCTCCTAGTGCTTAAAAGCTTTTCTGTTCGGGGTTTTCCGCCGGTCAGGACAGCGGAAATATTTTGCACAGTCTGTCTGATTACAGGCTGAACAAGACGTTATTGACGATGGATTCGAGAAGTTCCTGTCTGCCGCTGGAGAGGGAATCCGTGACCTCGCCCTTCTTGATTGCGTAATCGCTCAGTGCCTTCATATCAACCTTGCCGTCGATGATGTCCTTGCCGATGCCTGTGGTCCAGCTTGCATAACGGTCAGCAACGAACTTGTCGAGTCTGCCGTCTGCGATCAGTGCGCGTGCTGCCTTGAAGCCGAGTGCGAATGCATCCATACCTGCGATGTAGGAAAGGAAGATATCCTCGGGAGTGAAGCTGCCGCGGCGTGCCTTTGCATCGAAGTTCAGACCGCCGTTTGTGAAGCCGCCTGCCTTGATGACCTCGTACATGCAGAGTGTGGTATCATAGACATTGGTCGGGAACTGGTCGGTATCCCAGCCGAGGAGCGGATCGCCCTGGTTTGCGTCGATGGAGCCGAAGAATCCGTTGACTCTTGCGACATCGAGCTCATGCTGGAAGGTGTGCTGTGCAAGCGTTGCATGGTTTGCCTCAATGTTCATCTTGAAGTCCTTGTCAAGACCGTACTTTCTGAGGAAGCCCAGAACGGTTGCAGTATCGAAATCATACTGATGCTTGGTCGGCTCCTTCGGCTTCGGCTCGATATAGAAATCGCCGTCGAAACCGATGCTTCTGCCGTAGTCCACAGCCAGATGCATCAGGCGAGCCATATTGTCAAGCTCAAGTCCCATATCGGTGTTGAGGAGCGTCTCATAGCCCTCACGGCCGCCCCAGAAGACGTAGCCCTTACCGCCGAGCTGAACGGTTGCGTCGATCGCAGCCTTGATCTGAGCAGCAGCATAAGCAAAGACGTCTGCGGAAGGAGATGTGCCTGCACCGTGCATAAAGCGCGGATGATCGAAGCACTTTGCGGTACCCCACAGGAGCTTCTTGCCGGTTTCCTTCTGCTTCTTTTCGAGGTAATCAACAACGACCTTCAGCTTCTCATTGGATTCGCCGAGGCTGCCGTATTCCGGCGAGAGATCGCGGTCGTGGAAGCAGTAGTAGTCGATGGAGAGCTTCTCCATGATCTCGAATGCAGCGTCAACCTTTGCGATTGCGCGTGCTTCCGGATCCTGCTGACCCCAGCTCTTATCTGCTGTACCGACGCCGAACATATCGGTGCCGTCGCCGCCCATGGTGTGCCACCAGCTCAGTGCGAACTTGAGGTGTTCACGCATCGGCTTGCCGTCGATGATCTCATCCGGATTGTAGTACTTGAATGCAAGGTCGTTCTTGGAGTCCTTGCCCTCATAGGGAATCTTGCTGATATTGGGGAAAAATTCGCTCATAGTATGGTTCCTCCGTTCAAAATATAAAAATTACAGGGTAATGGATTTGCTTAAGCAGTTCGTTCCGGTGAGCTGTTCGCTCAGCGGATCGGGCTGACATGTTCCGGCATACAGCACATAGTTTGTGCCGCGGACTGCACGCACGCCGTTTTCATCGACGGATGTGAACGCAAGCTCCGGAATCTCTGTTTCAACTGTTTTTGTCTCACCGGCTTTGAGGTGGACGCGGACGAATCCGCAGAGTGCCGGATAGGGAGTTGCCGCAGCGCTGTCATCCTTGAGATAGAACTGCACAACATCATCCGTATCGGTTTTGCCGGTGTTTGTGATCTTCACAGCACCCTTTCTGCCGTTCACAGTCAGGTCGCTGCAAGCTGTTTCAGAATATGTGAGTCCGTATCCGAAGGGATACAGGATATTCTCTCTGGTATAGCGGTAGGTGCGTCCCGTCATGGTGTAATCCTCGAAATCCGGGAGCTTTTCGCTGTCCGTATAGAACGTGACAGGCAGCTTGCCCGAGGGCGAGACCTTTCCGAACAGGATATCCGCAAGTGCCTTGCCGCCGCTCTGTCCGGGATACCATGTGTGGATCACTGCATCGCAGTCCGCCTCGACATTGATTGCCGAGCCGACCGCTGCAACGATAATCACCGGCTTGCCCTTCTCCATGACCTTCTCAACGAGCAGGCGCTGGGATTCCGGCAGCCGCAGGTCGATCTTGTCACCGGAAGCGAACTCATTGCCCGCGTCGCCCTCCTCGCCCTCAATATAGGGATCGAGTCCGACGCAGAGGATCACGAGATCCGACTGCTCCGCAACGGTTTCAGCTTCTGCAAGGCGGTCATTCGCTCTTGCAAGGTTGCTGACGCGGTCTTTATAGAGGTGGCAGCCCTCCGCACAGAGAACTCTGCCGTCAAACGCATCCTGAATGCCCTCCAGGAACGTGATGTAGCGGTCAGCCGTTCCGCAGTAGTTGCCTTCGAGTGCCGCGCGGCTGTTCGCATTCGGACCGATCACGCCGATCGTCTGATACTTCGATGCATCCAGCGGCAGAATGCCGTTGTTTTTGAGCAGTACCATAGATTTGCGTGCATAATCCAGTGCGAGATCCTTGTGTTCCTTACATGCGACAACCGAATACGGAATGTCGTCATAGGGCGTATGTTCATCGAGCATGCCGAGCCGGATTCTCGTCCGCATGACGTTGATGCATGCCTTGCGGATATCCGCCTCCGAGATCATACCGGCTTTCAGCGCATCCATGAGCTTGTCATAGACTCTGCCGGCGTTGAGATCACAGCCGCCCCTGATTGCCTTTGCCGCGGTCTCCTCCGCAGAAGCGGTCAGACCGTGATGGGTATGGAAATCCTCCAGCGCACCGAAATCCGATACGAAATGTCCGTCGAAGCCCCATTCCTTCAGTTTTTCCTGAAGCAGTGTGCTTGCGCAGGAGCCTTCGCCGTTCAGTCTGTTGTAAGCGCCCATGACGCTTTCCACCTTTGCATCCTGAACGAGTGCGCGGAATGCCGGAAGATAGGTATCTTCGAGATCATGCGGTGTCGGAATCGCGTTAAACGAATGCCGGACGGCTTCCGGACCGCTGTGTACCGCGAAATGCTTTGCACATGCCGAGGTGCGGAGATGTTCTTTGTCATCGCCCTGCAAACCGTTTACAAACGCCTTGCCGAGCTCTGCCGTCAGGAACGGATCTTCGCCGTAAGTCTCCTGACCTCTGCCCCAGCGCGGATCGCGGAAAATATTGATATTCGGCGACCAGATCGAAAGTCCTTTGTAAATATCGCGGTCACCGTGCTTTGCGAATTCGTTGTGCTTTGCGCGCTGCTCGGTTGATACAACCTCTGCCGCACGTCTGACTGCATCCTGATCGAACATCGCCGCAAGCGCGATCGCCTGCGGAAACATGGTCGCAACACCGGCACGCGCCGCGCCGTGCAGACCTTCGTTCCACCAGTTGTACGCCGGAATGCCGAGCCGCTCAATCGCAGGTGCATCATAAATAAGCTGTGCAGCCTGCTCTGCCGGTGTCAGCCGGTCAACGAGATCCTCAGCGCGTTCCTGCGCAGTCAGCGTCACATCACGGAATTTTTCCAATTGATTACCCCCGTTTCATCAGGAGCAAGCCCCTGAGGAACTGTATTTTATCAGAACGGATTACCGTCCTTCTGTCAGGGATGCGATGATCTGTTCCGGCGTCATTGCGGTTTCACGGATCTCCCATGTCTCGTCAATGACTGCCGACTCGCCGGGCTGATATGCACGCAGCGCGCCGAGAATCTCGCATTCCAGAAAATGCTTGTTTGTATAGGTTTCAAAGTTGCAGGCAAAATCGGGATACTGAATATCCGGATCATATCCGCCGAAGCTCTGCCGGAAGATCTGATTGCCTGCGCAGTATACGATCCAGCCGTCCGTGACATTGAAGCCAGCCTTGAAAGGCTTTTCCGCCTGTTCATCGTGGAACAGCGTCGCGTAGGAATCCGTCAGCGTAAAACGCGGATCGCGGATATCGGAATAGCTCCAGAGCGCCAGCGTGCGGTTCGGCAGGAAGCCGGTCTGCGCTTTGCACAGCGGCACGAACTCGGTTCCGCCCGATGCAAGTCCGGTGACCGACCACGGTGCAAAGACCGCCGGTTCATCGGAGACATTGCGGATCTCATTGCGGATCTGTACCGCGTATCCCTCGCCCATCTTAATTGAAAGGCTGAACTGCTTGCCGAAGGGCGTTGCCTTCGGCGTCAGCGTCAGAACGCCGTCGGTATAATCGCAGATGACACGGCTGTTGTCGGGGAAGTAGGTTTCCGGCATGACCTCGGGTGCCGTCCAGAGACGGTGTCCGCCGTAGGCATACCATGTACCGTAGCCCTTGTTCAGCTCGCAGAAATCTCTGCGGACATCCTCAAACAGGATATTGCGGTTGCCTCTTGTCCCGAAGTAGATGATGCGCGGACCGACATCGAGTGTCGCCATGAGCCTGATGACGCCGTTGTCGAGAAGCATGCACCGACCGAAATTCTGATATGTAGTCTCATCACATTGAATCGTCATATATTGCTCCTTTCCGCCTTATCTGTATTATAGCCCATGTGCCTGAAATAGGCTAATCAAAAATTGCGGTATTCTTCCTGATTTTTGCGCACTCGTCACAAATTCGCGGAAACTTCTTTACAAAATTGTGACTTTGCGCTATAATATAAAGGAGCTGAAATCTTCATCAGCCGTAATAAACCGCAAATTCTGCATGATGCAGCACGATACTGCCGGGAAAGGAGAGCCGATATGATTAAAAATCTTTCCGGTGATTATGAAACCGTAGAATACGAAAACAAAAGGTTTGTCATGCTTTATGACAACAATGAAACCGAGTTTTACCCGATGCACTGGCATAACGCGGTCGAGATCATCATGCCGATCGATAACCCGTTCACGGTCAAAACCGGCGATACGGAATTCGTTTTGCAGGAGCGGGATATCGTCATTATTCCGCCCGGTGAACTGCATACGCTGCCGCCGCAGGAAGGCAGACGCATCATCTTCCAGTGCGATAACAGCGTGATCAGCAGCGTTTCGGCACTCGAGGCGATCCTGCCGGTATTTCAGTCGCCGCTGCTCATCACGCCGGAGACCGACCGTGATCTCTATCTGCTCGCCAAGAAGCAGATCCTTGATATTTACTCCGAATATTACGCAAATACGGAGATTTCCGATGTCCGTATCTATCTCAATCTGATCAATCTTCTGGTCGCGGTGCGCGAGCATCAGATCGAAATGAGCCGTCAGTCGCTCGCCTGCGCAAAGGAAAAGATCCTGCAATACAGCGAAAAATTCAAGCTCGTAATGAAGTACATCGACCAGAATTATATGTATGACATTTCGCTCGATAAGCTCGCGGATATCGCAGGCTACAGCAAATTCCACTTCTCGCGCATCTTCAAGCAGTACAATTCGATGTCCTACATCCAGTACATCAATATGCGCCGGACGCGCGCCGCGGAAATGCTGCTGCTCGATCCGTCAATTCCGATTACAGAGGTTGCGATGCGCGCAGGCTTCTCAAGCCTCTCCACATTCAACCGGATTTTCAAGGAATTCAAGCACTGCACGCCCTCGAGCTACCAGAGATTCTACTGCTCGACCGGTGAGCTGCCGATCTCGGAATAAACCTGTTTTTGACGGTTTGATAGATTGGCTCTCATAATTTTTGTACAATCCGCGCAAAATGCGTACCGTGCAAAAATTGCGCCGCAATATTTGGCAAAACGGTATGATTTTCGGCTAAATCTTGCGGTATGTGCATTTTTCTCCGCATAAATTGCGCGGCTGATTTTTGCACCGAAAACATATCATCTCCCCTGTTTTTACAACAAAAAACAACTTCACCTTTCCCCAAACCACCGCGATGAGTCAGGCATGCGGTGGTTTTTTGTTTCTCTGTAAAAAACCGCTCCGGTCAGCATCACAGCATAACCGGAGCGGTTTCTTCTGTTTCTATTCGATTGCTTACCGCATCAGAGCATCCAGCTCAGTCAGCGTCAGCGCCTTGATGAGGACATTTTCGCCGTTGTCATCGAGGATATAGCCGCCCATCGCAAGACGGCGCATCGCATCATAGAAATCCGTATCGCCGATGACATCGCCCTTTGTGCGGCTGTAAAGCAGAATGCGCCAGTTTGCGATATCCTGTCCGTCCGGATGATAGCGCTTCTGCGGCAGCTTCGGCATGATCGTTGCAATGCCTTCATTCATCGCAAGCACGCCGAACGGCACGCCCTCCGGATCGACAAAATAGCGCGGTGCTGCCGGAAATGCACCTGTCCAGTCAGCGTGTTTGCCCTGATATTTGCTGTAATCAGCCATGATGATTCCCCCTTTACAGGATCGTTTCCATACCGGTTTTCTGCGGCTTCATACCGCAGCTCTCGTAGAATGCCTGTGCATCCGGATTGCATGCCCAGACATTCAGCGTCACATTGTAGCAGCCGGATTCGCGCGCAAAGCGGATCACGGCATCATAGAGCCGCCGTCCGACATGCTGACGGCGCGCACGTTCATCCACGCAGATATCGTCGATATACAGCGTCTTGATATCCGTCAGGACATGGTCATTCACATGCTGCTGCATGATGCAGAATGCGTGTCCCAGCACATGTGCATCCGCATCATCCGTCAGGACAAAGACCGGTGTGCGGTCGTCATTCAGGATTGCAGCAAGCTCCTCTGCATTGTATTTTGTCGCCGGACCTTTGAACAGATCCGGTCTGCCGTTGTGGTGTACCATATCCACCTGCACAAGCAGGTTCAGGATGTCGGGAATGTCGCGTGCTTCCGCTCTGCGAATCATAACAGCTCCTTTGGTTCTGAATGCGGATCGGGCTCAAAGCGTCATCTGCCCGTTGATTTCGAGGTCCTTTGCCATGCCGCCGGATGCCGGAATATTCTTGACAACATATTTTTTCAGGTTCTCAAGCTGCTCCGATGTCAGTACCGATGCAGAATCCAGCGCAGAGGATTTTGCTTTCAGCGTCATAACCTGTACGCCGATCGAATCGCGTGTAGTTTTCGGCAGAAGCATTGCCGTATTGAAGATCACCGCGCGGTTATTGGTCGAGCGCAGCAGGATATCGCAGTCCTCCGTGATGAAGATAATCTCGACAAGCGGATTCTTCGCGGAATACGCATTTGCGAGCTTTTTGCGGTTTGTCTTGGTCGCGTAGGCACTGAGCGGCACCTTTGCAATCTTGCCGTTTGCAAAGCAGAACAGCAGGAATCCGCTGTAATCCTCCGTTGCGACCATATACTTCACGCGCTCCCCGTCGTCAAAGCCGAGCTTGACCGGTACGAAGTCGCCGAGCACGCTTGCCTTGGTATCGTCAAATGCAGCAGCGCGCGTCTTGTAAACCTGTGCCTGATCGGTGAAGAACAGCAGCTCGGTGCGGTTTGTCGCATTCTTCTGCTGCGTCATGACATCGCCCTCTTTGAGCTTCTGGTCGCTGCTCATGCGCAGGCTCTGCGGCGTGATCTTCTTGAAGTATCCTTCTGCAGAGAGGAACAGATGCACTGGATAATCGGGCGTATCGTCCTCGGTTTCCGCCTCCGGTTCGTCCGCGAGATCATAGAAGAGCGTCTTGCGCGGCTGACCGTACTTCTGCGCGACCTTTTTCAGCTCCTCGATCATGATTTTGCGGATCTTTTTGACATCCTTGAGAATGTCCTCCATTTCCGCGATATCCTTGCGGAGCTGTTCGATCTCCTCGGTACGCTTTAAGATATATTCGCGGTTGAGATGGCGCAGTTTGATTTCCGCGACATATTCCGCCTGAATCTCATCAATGCCGAAGCCGATCATGAGGTTCGAGACAACCTCGGATTCCTCCTCGGTCTCGCGGACAATCTTAATCGCCTTGTCGATATCGAGCAGAATCTTCTCGAGACCTTCGAGCAGATGCAGCTTGTCCTGCTTCTTATGCAGATCGAAATACACTCTGCGGCGGATGCACTCTGTCCGGAATGCGATCCACTCCTCAAGAATCTCGCGCACGCCCATGACCTTCGGCATGCCTGCAATCAGAATATTGAAATTGCACGAAACGGCATCCTGCAAGGGCGTCATGCGGTAGAGCTTCTGCATCAGCTTATCCGGATCGGTGCCGCGCTTCAGGTCCAGCGTCAGCTTTAAGCCGTTGATATCCGTTTCATCGCGCAGATACGAAATTTCACGGATCTTGCCCGCCTTGACCAGCTCGACGATCTTTTCCATGATTGCTTCGAGCGTCGTTGAATACGGGATCTGCGTGACCTCAATGCAGTTTGCGGATTTATCATAATTCCACTTTGAGCGCAGCTTGATACTGCCTCTGCCGGTGTCATAGATCTTACGGAGTTCCTCCTCATCGTAGATCATGAATGCACCGGTCGGGAAATCCGGACCTTTGAGCGTCGAGAGGACATCATGACCGGGATCTTTCAGCAGCGCGATGGTCGTCTCACAGACCTCTGCGAGATTGAACGGGCAGACATTGCTCGCCATCGAGACCGCGATGCCGACATTCGCATTGACCAGCACCGAGGGGAAGCTCGCCGGAAGCAGCGTCGGCTCCTGCATGGTGTTGTCGTAGTTCGGCATAAAATCGACGGTTTCCTTGTCGATATCGGCAAACAGCTCCGATGCGATCGGCTCGAGCTTGACCTCGGTATAACGCGGCGCAGCATACGCCATATCGCGCGAATACACCTTTCCGAAGTTACCCTTGCTGTCCACATAGGGGTGCAGCAGCGACTCATTGCCGCGTGCCAGACGCACCATCGTCTCATAGATTGCAGCGTCGCCGTGCGGATTCAGACGCATGGTCTGTCCGACGACGTTTGCGGATTTCGTTCTTGCGCCGGTCAGCAGTCCCATTTTATACATCGTATAAAGCAGCTTGCGGTGCGACGGTTTGAAACCGTCGATCTCCGGCAGCGCGCGCGATACAATCGCGCTCATGGCGTAGGGCATGAAGTTCTTGCGGAGCGTCTCTGTGATGCGCTCCTCAACCATCAGTCCTGCGCCTTCAATATATGCGTTTGAGGGATTTGCCGCTTTCGGTGCGGCTTCCCGTTTCTTACGTGCCATCTTTCATCCTTTCCGATCCGAAATGAGAAATTAGAAATGAGAAATTAGGAATTATGGTATCCGCCTGCGGCGGATGATCTGAAAATCATTCTTCTTCCTCATTCTTATTCAGTGTTTTCGTGGATTTTGACAGAATGCTGTATAACTCATTACAGTCTTTTAACATGGAGTGATACATGGGTTCATTCAGATAATCAGTCTCAAATAATAATTCCAACCAATATCTGGTTTCAGAGCATTCCTTGAAAGCAATATACAGCTTCGCAGCGAAATCTCTTTTACTGCTTGCACATTCCGCCTCTGCAATATTTGCACCAATACTGGTTCCGCTTCGCAGAACCTGCTTCGATAACACAAACTCTTTCTTCTCGTTCGTCAGATATTGATACATTTTAACTATTCTGATCGCAAACGCTTTGCTTTTCACAGCAACAACATTTTCATGCATCACGAACTCCTTATTATGATCGTCCGCGCAGCGGACACCGCAATTTCTCATTTCACATTTCTCATTTCTAATTTAAGAAATGTCTGCGAGATCAAGGTAGTCGCCGCCGTGTTCAGCGATATAGTCCTTACGTGCAGCGAGGTTATCGCCGAGCAGCATATCAAACATCTCAAATGTTGCTTCCGCGGCTTCGGGCGTGATCTTGATAATGCGGCGTGTTTCGGGATTCATGGTCGTGAGTGCCATCATCTCCGCTTCGTTCTCACCGAGACCTTTTGAGCGCTGGAGCGTGAATTTCTGCCCCTCGATCATCGAAAGAATCTTGACGCGCTCCTTTTCGTCATATGCAAAATAGGTGCGTTCCTTCGTGGTAATTTCAAACAGCGGCGATTCCGCGATATAGACATAGCCCTCGCGGATCAGCGTCGGTGCAAGACGGTAGATCATCGTCAGGATCAGCGTGCGGATGTGGAAGCCGTCCTCGTCGGCATCCGTACAGATCACGATTTTATTCCAGCGCAGATTCTCAAGGCTGAATGTCGCAAGCTCCTTGTTCGCCTTAGTCGTGACCTCGACGCCGCAGCCCAGAACCTTCAGCAGATCCGTAATGATCTCCGATTTGAAGATGCGGACATAATCCGCTTTCAGACAGTTGAGAATCTTGCCGCGCACCGGAATAACCGCCTGAAATTCCGCATCACGCGCCATTTTGACGGAACCGAGAGCGGAATCGCCCTCCACGATATACAGCTCACGGCGGTCGGTATCCTTCGAGCGGCAGTCCACAAATTTCGGCACCATATTAGAAAGATCCAGATTGCCGGAGAGCTTCTTCTTGATGTTCAGACGGGTGCGCTCGGCATTTTCACGGCTGCGCTTGTTGATCAGCACCTGCTCAGCGATGCGTGCGGCATCATCGGGATTTTCAGTGAAATAGACCTCAAGCTGATGCTTCAGGAACTCGGTCATTGCCTCGTAGATGAAGCGGTTAGTGATCGCCTTTTTCGTCTGGTTTGCGTAGGATGCGACCGTCGAGAACGACGACGATACCAGCACGAGACAATCCTGAATATCTGCGAACGTGATCTTGTTCTCGTTCTTCTGATAGCGGCTGTTGTTTTTCAGGAAGGCGTCTATCTGCGCGGTGAATGCACGCTTGACCGCATCATCCGGCGAGCCGCCGTGCTCCAGCCAGCTCGAGTTGTGGTAATATTCAAGGCGCTGCACCTGATTGGAAAATGCAAATGCAACCGAGAGCTTGACCTTGTATTCGTCGCGGTCGGCGCGGTCGCGTCCCTTGCGGTCTGCCGACCAGAACTGCACCGGTGTCAGCGGCTTTTCGCCGACGATCTCCGTGACATAATCCGTGATGCCGTTTTCGTAGAGGAATTCGACAGTCTCGAATTTGCCCGGCGTCACCTCATTGCGGTAGACAAACAGCAGATTCGGATTGACAACCGCCTGCCGTTTCAGCACATCGCGGAACCATTCGTCCGGTACGACGATATCCGTAAAGACCTCGAGATCGGGCTTCCAGCGTGTTTTCGTACCGGTCTGTTTACGGGATGCCTCCGCTTTTTTCAGTCCGCCGATGCAGAATCCCTTTTCAAAATGCAGCGTATACTCCTGCCCGTCGCGGATAACTGTGACATCCATATACTCCGAGGCAAACTGCGTCGCGCAGAGACCTAAGCCGTTCAAGCCAAGCGAGTAGGCATAGGTATCAGCATTGGCATCATATTTACCGCCGGCATAGAGCGTGCAGTAAACGAGCTCCCAGTTATATTTTTCCTCGGCGCTGTTCCAGTCAACCGGACAGCCTCTTCCGAAATCCTCGACCTCAATCGAATGATCGAGGAAACGTGTGATCACGATCTTTTTACCGAAGCCTGCGCGCGCTTCGTCGATCGAATTCGTGATCACCTCAAAGACAGAATGTGCGCAGCCGTCCAGACTGTCCGAGCCGAAAATGACCGACGGACGCTTCCGGACTGTATCCGGTCCTTTGAGGACTGTTATGCTTTCGTTGCCGTATTCCTGCGGCAGACGGCCACTGTCCTTTTGCTTTGCCATGAAAGATGTTCCTTTCCTGAAAATAGTCATACTTAAATAGTATAGCACACTTTTTCAAAAAAAGCAAGTCGTCAGAATATGGAAGATGCAGGAGGGAGGAGGGATGAAGTATCAATCACATTCGCTGTTTCAAAAACATGCGCATGATACCTTTCTCCCTCCTCCCTTCTCCTTCCTCCCTTATAAGAAATGTGTGTGTTTTCTGAAAAATCGCGGCGAGAGTTGCAATTCGGGGCGGAATATGGTATAATATATTCTGGATTGTTTTGTACAGTCTGCAAAACCCGATGCCCTTTGTACCGAAAGGAGCAAATATGAAGCATACAAGAAAAAAGCTGACCGCAGGGATTTCTGCTGCGGCTGCTGTGCTGCTCTGCGGCGCTGCAATGCCGTTTGCCGCATCTGCGGAAAGCGTTGAAGATGTCTACGAAGCCATGCGGCGGATCGGTCTGCCGGAATCCATGGTGCAGGAGGCAAAAATCCAGTATCAGAATACCGAGCATGACGAAGAAGGTATGACGATCAACGAAACCTATCTCACCTACGATGTCTGGGCGGATATGGTCGAGCTTTACGAGGATGATATCCGGAACGAGGTCGGCAAGCAGTTCGGCGTTTCCGGCGATGCAATCAAGGAAGCTGCCGAGGCGGAGCGCAGTCAGCAGCCTGCTGAAACGCTGCCTGCATCGGAAAGCAGCGCTGCTCCGGCTGAAACCGCGCCTGTGAAAACAGAAAAGCCTGCTGTCTCCGTGGAACCCCCCAAGCCCTTTGTCAACATGACACTCGATGAGAAAAAGGACTATGTCGCAAGCCTGCCGGAAACGGAACGCGCCGGATTTATCGCAGGGCTCTCCACATCCGAGCGCAACAGCGTCATCAAGCAGATGAGTACCGAAAGTCAGGCGAATATCGCCAGCGGATTCATTCAGCTCGGCGAACAGTTCGGCATGCATATCTCGGTCGATCAGCTCGACGGCAGCGGCATCAATTATTCTGTCCGCAACGGCGACGGCACGCTGATCGACGTTTCCAGTGTCGGCACCACGGTCGATGATACCGGCTGGAATACAACAGTTCCGGTACTCGCCGGTTCTGCGATGATCCTCGGCGCAGTCGGCGGTCTGATCCTGCTGACGCGCAGACAGCGGAAAGAGGAGCAGGACGCATGAAAAAGCATCACAATCTGATCGCCGCGGCAGCGCTGAGTCTATGCGCAGCGGTTACCATGCTGACAGCGCCCGCCTCCGCCGCATCACATGCGACCGAGGAGGATGTCTACACCGCCCTTGCGGAAATCGGCATGCCGGCAAGATTTATTCAGCAGGCACGCAATGACGCGCATTCCCCCGACAATTACCGCGATGAAGACGGCATGGAAATGAACGGCTTTTACAACACCTATGATGCATGGGTACAGATCATCCGCGAAAAAGGACAGGACGAAATCTGGAACGCATATTCCATAGCGACCGGCGTACCGGTGGAGGCGCTGAAAGCGAAATTTGCCGAGCAGACTGACAATCCGGATGCACCGGAATTTGTCCCTTCGGTTGAACCGGAAAAGCCCTTTGCCGAAATGACGCTTGAGGAAAAGCGCGCGTATCTTGACAGTCTGCCTGAGGATGAACGTGCGGCATTTCTCGTCAATCTCACGCCGGAGGAACGCAGCAGTCTCATTAAGCAGCTTGAACCTGCGCAGAAGCAGGATATCGCAAACGGACTCGTCGAGCTCGGACAGGAAATGGGCATGAACCTCTCTCTGGAGGATGCCGATTCGCTCCGGTTTCAGGTGCGCGACAAAAACGGCAGACTGATCGACTCCGCAAGCCTCGGGCTGTCCGTCGATCCGACCGGCTGGAACACGACTGTTCCGGTACTGGGCGGCTCTGCCATGATTCTGCTTGCGCTCGGCGGTTTCGGTCTGATACTCCGCCGGTCAGGCAGACAGGAGGACCAATCAAATGGCTGAACAAACTGAAAAAAAGCGCGGCGGCGCGGCGATCTACGTCATCACGCCGTTTCTGCTGCTGCTGCTGACAGGCGGTATTCTGATCCTGTGCTATTATCTCGCACCGACGCACCGCCTGCAAAAATATCTCAATATCGCATTCATGGACAATCTCAAGACCAGCGCACAGTCTGACGGTCTGCGCATCATCGAAAATGAGATCAGCACCGGCAGCGCACCGGATGAGACCTATTCCGAGGGCGAGATCATCTACCCGACCTTCGGCGAGCAGTATGCGAAACTTGAGATTGACTCTGTCGGCATCAATGTCGGCGTTTATTACGGCGTCAATCCCGAGCTGCTCGAACGCGGCGCATGCCAGTCCACGCAGTCCGCGATCATCGGTGAAACACCGGGCAATGCGGTCATTGATGCGCATGTCAATACGTTCTTCTCCGAGCTTGCGGATGTCAAGGTCGGGGATACCGTAAAGCTCTATACCAATTACGGACAGTTCACCTACAAGGTCACCGAGCAGATCGAATTCAGCAAGGATGACAAGCGCTATCTCGCTGTCCCGAAGGATGCCGAGTATCTGACGCTCTATACCTGCAAGCCGCAGGTGCTGGGCAGTGCGGATCAGCGCGTCGGCGTCCGCTGCGAGCCTGTCGAAAAGAAATTCTACTCGCAGAGCAAAGAAGGAGGCGCAGAATGAACAAAGCCTCAACTTATATCGCCAGCGTAATTTTCACGCTGCTGCTCATTTTCCTGATGATTGCCGCTGCACTGACCGGCGTTCTGCGGTTCTGTGCGCTCAAAACCGATACCGCGCTTTCGGTCGTTGATTCGCAGGATCTCGCGGCACGCGTTCACAATGCACTGGAGACGACCGCCCGTCAGCAGGAAAGCACGACCGGCATTCCGGCAGATGTCTACAAAGCTGCAATCTCCGAAGAGCAGCTCGCTCCGATTATCCGCGATACCGTCACGAACGGCTTTGCCTATCTGCGCGGTGATACCGCAAGCCTTGGCGTTCAGCCGGATTTTTCCGGTCTGGAAACTGAAATCCGCGGATTCTTTGAATCCTACGCAAAGGAACACAGTATCGCGCAGGATGAAAAATTCGAGACAGCCGTCCGCTCCACAATGGATGCGGCAGAGCAGAATATCCTCACTGCCTGCGATGTATTCCGGTTCGGCTCGCTCAATGATGCAGGCGTGATCAAATCCGCAAAGGTTTATGTCCCGTGGGCAGGCGCTGCAGCGCTTGCGATGATCGCAGCCGTGATCATCGCAGCCGGAATCATCTTCCTGATCAATGTGCATGCACGCGGCAACGGCATATACTGGTGCGCGACCGCGGCGCTGATCGCCTCGCTGCTCGTTCTGATTCCGTCCGTATGGCTCCAGCAGACGCGCTGGTTTGACCGTTTTGCCGTCAAGACCGATCAGACCTATGCCGCAGTCACCGGCTATCTCTATGCAAATACGCATGCGCTGATCGTTACTGCAATCGGCGGCATCATCGGTGCTGCGGTGCTGTATCTCATCTTTGCGCTCATCCGTTTCCGCAGACATCAGCGGGCGGTACGCCGCAATGCGAAACACTGACACAAATCTGAGACATCATTTTCATACAGAAAGGAAATCCCAATGCGTTATCTCATTCCGCTGATTCTGCTCGTACTGATTCTGCTGCTGATCGGTCTGCTTACATGGCTCGGGCACCGCAATATGACCGCCATGAAAAAGTCGATCGAAGAAAGCATGCAGAATCTCGCAAAGCATTATAAAGTCAGCGCGCGCGATGCAGGCAGTTATGCCGAAATCCGCATCTACGGCCTGATGAAATTCAGGATCCGGCAGTATGACATTGAGACGCTCGGCAATCTCTCCGTCATGACAGCGAACATGGGCTTCATGCAGATGGCTTCGTTCGTGATTACGCCGTTTGAGAAGAATATGCCGCTGCTTTCAATGGATCATATGTATTTCCCCGTCCGCCGCAAGACCTATACCGAATTCTATGATCTTGTGCCGGACACAAAGGACACCGCCTATCAGCAGATGCTTGAATCCTTGCAGGGACTCCGCGAGACCGCTTCCGCGCTTGCCGATCAGCCGACAGGTGCAGCACACTGGTATGACAGTCTGCTGACGGTTCAGTTCTACAAATCCGGCACTTCCGGACAGAATCCGGCGATTCACAGGCTCTTCTGCGAGGCTGTCCGCCGCTATGCCGAGGCTGCCGCAGCACTGCCGCCGCTCTCCGATGCGCAAAAAGCGCTGAAAAAGCAGCTTATACAGAATTACAGCGACAGCCTGATCGAAAAGGGCGGTGTCTCGACCGATGTGTTCAAAAAGGCGCTCGGTCCGGAGACCACCAAGGATTTCTTCGACCGTGTCTTCTTCGGCACACAGAACATGCAGCCGTAAACAAAAAGCAGCCGCTCCGATCTGAACTGACCGGAGCGGCTTTTTTCGTTTGAGAGAACGGCGCCTGATACAGATGAAGCATGCTGCCTATACGATAAAGAATTGCTGAATGAGATACAGCACATAAACATGTGCAGGATAATAAATATAGAAGAATCGTTTATATCCTTTTCCGCGTTTGCCGTTATAAAGCAGGAGCAGCGGCAGCGCCAGAATCATAAAGCACTGGAAATTATATTGCAGCAGCGATTCATGAAGCGGCATAATACGCTGCATGGCATCGAATCCCATTACAGCAAAAATATTTGATACGGTGATTGCAAACGGCGAAAAATGTTCGTTTGTGAACCAGAAGACGCGCGAGGGAAGCTGCGGAACTGTGATCAGCGCATATAGAATGCAAAATGTCAGGTATCCGATCGTCAGCTTCTTTTTGGAACCGCGCCAGCAGTAAAACAGCGGGATCAGCAAAGTCAGCCAGAGATTGCCTTCCCCCAGAAACAGAGATGCAAACGGCCAAGCATAGATCTGTTCCGGCAGAAACAGGAGATTGCCGAGTGTCATTTCGCAAACAAGCCAGATCGGGATTGTTGCAAGCTGATACAGAATGAAATTGCGGAACCGCTTTTTTCGCTTTTCAGGATCGTTTTTGGTGCTTTCCAGAATATCAATGATCCAGACGCCGGGCACGAGCTCTGTAAAAATGTTATTGGTCGGAGGCGGAAAGTTTTTGCTTGTGAACCAGCCGCCCAGAATAAAAGGAATGATGACAGACAGCACAGTCATGAGAAGTGACATTTTGTAAAGCCTGAGCAGATACTTTTTGCGGTCATGCGTATGTACGGCACTTTCCGCCGCGCAGAAAAAGAAGATCACCGCTGCAATTCTTCCGATATAACGAAGCGGGAGCGGCGCATTGAGATAAGTTGAAAGATGATCGAGCGTCATGCAGATCACAGCAATGATTTTCAGACCGGTCGCAGTCATGGGGAAAACGCACTCCTTTCGATATCAAAATGAAAAAGCAGATATGTTATTCTGCCGGAGGGACTTTTTCGCCTACGGTCAGATGTGCGGTGCCGTCCGGAGAGGCATCCGCAAGAGCAGCAAGTGAACGCAGATCATATGCAAAATCGCCGTCTTTGCAGTGGATGAGAATGGAACTGCCTGCCTCGGCTGCTGCGCTCAAGCTTGTTTGTGACCACAGGGATTTATGCTTGATCGTCGAATCAAGCGGCGGCATGAAAACAGAATACAGCGAGTAATCTGCCACATGCGGTTTATAGACTGCGTTCCTGTCCGAATCCTCGGTCATGTCCGCGCCGTGGTTTTCGACACGCATCGAGATACATTTGCCGTCAAGCACGACGCTGACCATTTCATAGAGCGTGCCCTGAGCGCCGTCTTTGATCGCTGCCTGTGCTTCTTCATAGGTCCAGCAGCGCTTCAGGCGATCTGAGGTTTTGGTTCCGTCCGGATTAAAAATATCCCAGTAGGTGCTGATTTCCATTTCGATCTGATCGGAGCGGAGCAGAAAGCCCCTCCCGCAGAACACATGAAACAGATACGCAAAAAGCAGCGCCGCTGCTGCGACAATCAGGAGGCTGCGTCTGCCGCGGCTCTTGACCGCTTTGAGCGGCTGAATATCCTCGGGGACTGCAACCGGCTCCGGACCTTGCTCCTGCATGCGCGCAAAGCGTTCGGCGCAGGCGGGGCATTCTGCGAGATGCGCTTCGAGCTCTGCGGCGGTTTCCTCCGAGAGCAGATGCTCAAAATAGAGCGGCAGCAGGTCGCCTGCAACATGGCATTTCATATGTCCTCATCCTCCTTCAGCTTTTGTTTGGCGCGGTAAAAGCTGACGCGCGCCCAGTTTTCGCTTTTCCCGAAGATTTCCCCGATTGTGCGGAACGAGAGCCCTGCCGCGGCACGCAGCAGAATCAGCTCCTTATCCTGCTC
>JAGKVC010000156.1 GCA_021152595.1 Clostridia bacterium | reverse complement strand
CGGCATCGCCGTGAATGAAATCCGTAACAGCTTTGTCATAGGCAAGCACATCTGCATCCAGCTTATCAATCAGGGCAGTGTTGCCGTTGCGCGCATCGAGCTTCTCCGCAAGCGATTTTGCCTCATTATAGAAATACTCCATGAGCTGCTTCGTCTCATAGTGATGCTCCGCGTTCCAGAGCGGAAACTCCTGCGGCAGCACAAGCCCGAAGGATTCCATCTTCATGCAGGCAAACAGGAAATATGCGCCCCTTGCAAAATGATAGCGCATCCAGTGATTGCGGCAGTTCAGGAAATTGCGCAGCTCATGGCGGAAAATCGTCGTGCCGGTCTGGATGTCGATATTGCCGTAAAGGAACAGCAGCGTGCCGATCTCGCAGAGCATATCCATACGGTGCTTGACCATCGGATAGAGCCGCTTTGCCAGCTTGCGCGCATCGCCGAAATCGCCCTTGCGGATATCGTATTCGATCCATGCGGCATAGGTCGTTTCGGGGACCTCGCCGCAGTGCAGCTCACCGGAGAAGATCGGCTTTCCGATCTCACGCGCCTTTTCCGGCTGATTCAGCATCAGTGCGATCCGGACATCGTGCGAGGTTTCGCAGGCGGTGCAGTCCTTCAGATCATCCGCCGGATAGTCGCGGTATTTTCCGTACTCCTCAGCAGGCAGCGGATTTCCCGTCTGCTCGGAGATATTCTCGCGCATGTAGTAGTATGTGCGCAGGGAGCGCCCTGCCTTTTCCAGCCGCTGCCGGAAATCTGCAAGGAATGCTTCGATCTGTTCCAGCGAGACATGATAGAAATTCTGTGCATTCTCGATGATCAGCTTGTAGCTCCACATCAGATCATAGAAATATTCATCATCCGCCTGCATCTCCTCATTCCGGTCATAGATCGCTGCCATCTCCGGAAAGATGATCAGCGAATCGACGTCGTCGCTTTCAAAGGTCGATTCATTCAGGCAGCGCTCGCGGAAGCGGAAGCTCCATTCATCATTCTTTGCTTCGTCTGCCGCCTGAATCGCCTTTTTGATCGCGCGCAGACGGGGTGCGCCGTGCTCGAGCGCCTGATATTCTGCAATGTATTGTTCTGCATCAAACATCGTAAATTCCTCCGGTTATCCGTTTGGCTGAATCGGTTTGTCATATTCCGCCTGCAAAAAATCGAGCATCTGCTGAAAGCCCTCCTCCGAGACGGGATATTCGGCAGTCGCCTCGATGATGCCGCGTTCCTCCGCGATCTCAAAGCAGATATCCTGCCGCCAGACTGCAATATGCAGCATTCCCTCCGAGGGCTCGACACGGTAGCGCAGATGCTTCCGGCTGCCCGTGTGAATATTGCCGACTTCAAAATAAAATACTTTCGGGATATCAAACGCATTCCGCGGCTGATGCTCCTCCATAGACGGTTCCTCCTGATATGGCTTGCCCCCGCGGAATCTGCGGGGGCAGCGGCTTTAATTTTCGACCTTGATCGGCGAGGCTTCTGCGTTGAGTGCATCCTCGATCTCTGCATAGATGCTGTACAGATCGCCTGCGCAGATTTCCAGCTTGCGTGCGATATGCGCATCCAGCTCGAGCGCATCACGCAGCTCGTTGAGCGCTCTGCGTTCAGACGGATCCTCGAATCCGTCACAGATTGCAAAGGTATAAAGCTCCATATAGACCTTGCGCTTGCTGACCTCATTGAGCTGCGACATTGTGTATCTTGCAGCAGCGGCAGCAGCGGCATCATAGGTAAAGCCCGGAATGCCGAGCGTGCCTGCATATTCTGCGAGCAGCGCATCCTCCTCCGCCGTGACGATGCCGTCCTCTTCAACCAGTTCAGAAGCGAGCGTCAGAAACGCCTCTGCTTCGATGCGTTCAAATTCATGCAAAAACAGCACAGATCATCCCATCCTTTCGTTTCATGCTTCATCAAAGGCATATGCCCAGATTCAGTATACCACACTTCCGCGGAAATTGCAA
This sequence comes from Clostridia bacterium, assembly GCA_021152595.1. Classification (GTDB taxonomy): domain Bacteria; phylum Bacillota; class Clostridia; order Oscillospirales; family Ruminococcaceae; genus Firm-04. The sequence goes on along the minus strand of JAGKVC010000156.1, from coordinate 5,668 downwards.
GTGCTGCGCCGAAGAAATGCACAGAATGCGGCAAAAAAAGAGGGAAATGCTGCATCTCCCTCTCTGCGGATATTCTGTTACGGGGCATCGGGTGCCTTGGGATTCTTTGTCATTTCATACCAGCTCGGGTTCTTGCCTGCCATGCTCTTGACATAGTAATTCAGGACGAGCTGTGCGTCGGTGACATCCACGGTCTCATCGCCGTTTGCATCGCAGAACAGTCCGGTATCCTGAACAGGCTGCGGCGCAGGCTTCTCACCGATCGACTTGAAGATGACATAGCTTTTCTCGCCCAAATTCTTATCCCTTCCCGCACAGTAAGCCTGTGCGGTGCTGTTCTCATAGCCGTAAATTGTCAGCGGCTTGTCCGCAGTGCCGAAGATGTTGCCGATCTCGCAGTCCGGATTCTCAAAGGTCACGGATTCGAGATTTGTGCAGCCGGAGAAAATCTGACCGGACGAAACCTTATTCACACTCTTGGGGAAGGTGATCTCTGTCAGGGATGTGCATTTTGCAAATGCGCTGCCGCCGACAGACTTGACGCCGTCGCCGATGGTGACGGATGCAAGCGCTGCACAGCCGGAAAATGCGCTGTCCGGAATATCGGTCACAGAGCCCGGAATCGTGATGGATTTCAGCGATTCACTGTCTGAAAATGCATAGGCTCCGAGCGTCGAAACAGTATCCGGGAGCTGGATGCTTTCCAGTCTGGTGCAGTTACGGAATGCCGCACTGCCGATCGTCATAAGTCCTTTCGGCAGTTTGACAGTTGTCAGACTGGTGCATGACAGAAATGCAGAATTCGGCAGTGTCACCAGTTCGCCCTCAAATGTAACAGTTTTCAGGTTCTTTTTCAGTTCGCAGAACTGATTCGGCAGAATCGTGACGCTTGCAGGGATCGTCAGTCCGGTGATGTCGCTGCCGGAATAGAAGAAATTCGACATGACCGCCGTGACAGGCAGATCCTTACCCTCGACAGCTATGGTTGCCGGAATCCTCACATCGCCCTGCACGGCGGCTGTGCAGCCCGTGATCTCGCAGTGGGCATCATCATAGTTAAATTTCCAGCCGTCGGCAGTGGTCGAGCTTGCGGCGGCTGCGGTCAGTGCCTGCTGCTGTTCGATCTGCTTCACAGCCGGATAGGCTGCCATGCCGAGCACAAGACCTGCTGCAAGACTGACTGAAATCAATGTTTTTCTGTTCATCATTCCATCCTCCTGAAAAAATGATCCGGACAGACGTCCGATGCATCTATTATATCAGGGAAAAACGGAATGCGCAAGCGAATTTGCAAATTATGTAAAAAATGCGCAGATTTGAATATATCTGCGCATAAAATCATATCACATCGCCGTACCGGTATCCTCCTGCGGCTGACTGCCGTATTCCGCAATCGCCTCGAGAAATGCCTCGCCGTATTTATCCATTTTATATTTGCCGACGCCGGAGATCGCAAGCATTTCCTCCTCATCAGAGGGACGCTTATTGCACATATCGCGCAGCGTCGCATCCGAAAAGACGATATACGCAGGCACGAATTCCTTTGCGGCAAGCCGTTCGCGGACGCGCCGGAGCTTCTGGAACAATCCCTCATCGACGCCGTAATCGGGCATATTAGCAAGGCGCTGTTCGCGTCTGGTCTGCTTCAGATCGCGGACGGGCAGCGACATCATTACCTGCTCCTGACCGCGCAGAACGGCATTTGCCTTTGCCGAGAGCGTGAGCGTCGCATACTGGCTCGTATCCATACGCAGATAGCCGCGCGAGATCAGGATATTGACCATATGCTCGAGCTGCAAGCGCGAAACATCCCCGAGCAGCCCGTAGGTCGAGAGCGTCTGATAGCCTGCCTCCTTCAGCGACTTGGTCTCTTTGCCCTGCAAAATATCGCAGAGCATCCGGCTTCCGCAATGTCTGCCGCGCTGTGCGACGCGGAACACGCAGGAGAGAATCTTCTGCGCCGGAACTGTCGCATCGAGCGTTTCCGTCTCCGCAAGACAGCTTCCGCAGTTGCCGCAGTGCGTCGGGGCGTTCTCGCCGAAATAGCGCAGAATGAAATGCCGCAGACAGTCCGTCGAGCTGCAATACTGCACCATCGTATGCAGGCGGTCGAAATCGCGCTGCCGCAGCAGATTTCGCTGCTCGGGCGTCAGGCGGTCATTTTCGAGATCGGACTGCTCGATCAGAAAGGTATTCGTGCGGATATCCTGCGGACTGTAGAGCAGCGTACACTCCGCAGGCATGCCGTCTCTGCCCGCTCTGCCTGCCTCCTGATAATACGCCTCCATGCTTTTCGGCATATTGTAATGCACGACGAATGAGACATTGGATTTGTCAATGCCCATGCCGAACGCATTGGTCGCGGTGATGATCTGCACCTCATCGCGCAGGAATGCCTCCTGATTCGCAGTCCGTTCCTCGGCGGAAAGTCCTGCATGATAGCGCACAGCCGGAAAGCCGTCGGCGCAGAGCTTTGAGCAGACCTCGTCGGTCAGGCGGCGCGAGATGCAGTAAATAATGCCGCTCTTGTTTTTATTCCGCCTGAGAATTTGCAGCAGCGCATCATATTTTTTCGCCGGACGCTCGACGATCCAGCGCAGATTACGCCGGTCGAAGCCGGTGACAAGCTCCGTCGGATCATGCAGATCGAGCAGCCGCCTGATATCATCGCGGACAGTCTGCGTCGCGGTCGCGGTAAACGCCGCAACAACCGGTCTGCGCGGCAGCTCCGCAAGGAATTCTGTGATCCGCAGATAGCTCGGACGGAAATCCTGTCCCCACTGTGAAAGACAGTGCGCCTCATCAACGGCGACCATCGTAATCGCCACGGTATCGGTCAGCGAGAGGAAGGATTCGGTCAGCAGGCGCTCCGGTGCAGCATAGAGCAGCCGCACGCCGCCGCTCCGGACGGCATCCAGCGCGGCAAAATACGAAGCCTGATCCTGATTGCTGTGCAGACAGACCGCCGGAATACCGGCATCGCGCAGGGCTGCGACCTGATCCTGCATCAGCGAGATCAGCGGCGAGACAACGATCGTGAGTCCGGGCATGAGCATCGCCGGTACCTGATAACAGATCGACTTTCCGGCGCCTGTCGGCATGATGCCCAGTACATCGCCGCCGGAGAGGATCTGCCGGATCAGCGTCTCCTGCCCCTCGCGGAAGCTGTCATAGCCGAAATATTCCTTCAGGATCGAATGGGGTGTCTGCTGCATAAACGGTAAACTTCCTTTTCTTGATCTTAACACGACAAAATCGCCTGCCGCAGATCTCCGCGCAGGCGATTCCGATCATTCACTTGTTTGCGAGCTTCAGTGTCGCTTCCCACGATTCTTTTGCAGGGAGCGTGGAATTCTTCAGCGTCGTGCTGACATAATATTGCAGGATGAGCTGTGCATCCGCAATATCGACGATTCCGCTGCCGTCAACATCCGCAAGCTCAACGGGGAGCATGGCTGCAGCGGCGGCGCTGTTCTGCCGCATCGCGGTCTTCATATACACATTCATGACCATGATCGCATCCATCGGATCGGTGCTGCCGTCTTCGTTGACGTCGCCGAGCCGTTCCCAGTCCACGGAATCGACAACGATCTCATAGTCATAGCGGACATTGCCTCTGACTGCGGAGATCACGGCGGTACCGGTGCTTCTGGTGACTGCGATGCCATCCCAGATCAGAACCGCGACTTCCGGATCACTGGTGCTCCATTCATACTGCTCCGGATTCCCGACGGGCAGGAAGATCGGCGTATCCAGACCGGTTGCATACAGCACATCCAGCTTGGCGGATACCAGATCATTTCCCGACGTTACAGGCATTTCCGGCTCAGTGACCGGCGCTGCCTCGGTGACAGTCACAGTCGTGGTCTCCGGTGCGGCAGTGGTCGCCGCAGTCGTCGTGGTCGTGGTTGTAGTAGCCGTGGTCGTCGTTGTGGTCGTGGTCGTTGTGCTGGTAGTCGTTGTCGTGGTGGTCGTAGTCGTCGTTGTGGTGGTTGTAGTTGCCGCAGTCGTTGTCGTGACAGCAGGCACGGTATATGCGGAATTGTCCTCGGGCATCATGGCATTTCCGCCGCTGTAAGCCATGCCGTACATGGACGCGTAGACGGATGCATCCGGCTGGATCACCTGGCAGATGCCGCGGTTTTTACCGGTTGTAAAGCGGCTGTTGAAGCGCTCATAGGTAAATGTATTCAGCTCGATGGCGCCGCGTCCGTCAGCATTGCCCTCGAGGATCGTAATCGTGGTGTCGGTATAGCCGAGCAGGATCATCGAATGTCCTGCACTGCCGTTGAAGCTGAGGTCATAGTTTGCGGTCGTGCGGATATAGGCACCCGGCATGACCTTGTTTGCGCGGAGCAGCTCCGGCGTCAGTTCCCAGACACCGCTCAGTACGTTCCGGAGATACGCGGAATCAGAGCCGCCGTTGCCCGGCATCACACCGAACAGAACGCTGTAAACGCCCTGCGCATAGATGTAGCACTGCATGCCGCTCCAGCCGCCGCCTCCGGCATTGACGAAATACGTCTGCCATGTGTTCAGCGCGGAGCCGACCGGCAGGGATACCGGCGTGGTCAGTGCATAGTCTGCATAGACACCGCAGTTGCCTGCGATGATGTTCTGAACCTTCTCTGCGAATGAAGCAGAATCGGTATACTGCGTACCCGCGGCATAGACCGCCTCTGCGGATACGGATGTGAGTCCGGCAGCGGATACCGGAGCACCGGCGACCGGTGCGGTGAGGATTCCCGACAGCATACAGCAGGTCGCTGCGGCTGCAAGAAACCGTTTCATTTGTTCTCTCATGGGTTCGGTTACCTTCTCTTTCCTAGGGTTGCAGATGTGTTTCGGCAAGGTGCAGGTGTTCCCGATCATTCCCTTTGTCTATTTACTTTTTACTGGAAGCGTGCCAATTTGATTGCAGTTATTGTTCTTTTTTGTTAAACGCATTTTCTCTATTGTTGTATCAGGATGCGCGTTCCGGATCACCGGCGCGCACCCACATTATAGCAGATTATTACAAATCTGTCAAGTATTGGTTTCAACATGTAACCGTCTGTGCGATGTTGAAAGCGGTTTCACTTTCGGCGATTTTCCTTGATTTTGCACTAATACTTGTGCATCCCTTACAAATCGGGCGCCTTATTTTTTCGCAGTTTGACAAATTCCGGCGCCCAAAAAGTTACAGCCGGTTACAAAACGGTAACATTGAATCGGAAAAGAGGATACAATCCGACAGCTTTCGCTGATTATCAGACAGTATATTTTGTGCGATATTATACAATTTGTTCTATTTTGTCCGATTTTTAATGCAATCTGCAAATAAATCCGGCATTTGGTTACAGACAACTCTGCGGAATCATGTCCTCAAAAGTGAAAAAAGAAGCCACCCGATCTGCAAACGCAAATCTGAGCGGCTTCATTCTGTTTCTGCATAAAAGATGTATCCGCTGCGCGGATGCGATGATAAAATGGGCACCTCTATCGCAGGTGCCCAAGCCCACGAACTCTTGAACGCTGGGGGCGTTTCGCTCGTTGCGACGAGCGACCACAGGACGCCGCCCTTTGGAAACCTGCAAGCCTTTGAAAAGGCTTGAGCGAAACTTTTATTATACTGTGCGCCGACAGAAAAGCCGCTCCATTTGCCAAAACGGGAGCGGCTTTATCACAT
>JAGKVC010000155.1 GCA_021152595.1 Clostridia bacterium | reverse complement strand
GTGCGCGCTGCATCATCGAAAGCTGCTCCGTCTTTTCCTGAACGTCCGCAACATAGCGCATGCTGTCATCCGATGTTTTTGCAATCGCGTGATACAGGTTTTCGACCTCATCACCGGTATGGATTTTCAGCTCGCGGATCCGCTCAATGCTGTTTTCGCGTGCGGATTCGGAATCATATGCAAATGTGCCGGTACTCATGGCAATCGAATTGACCGGCAGAATAATATGATACTCAATCAGCCAGCGTACAATACAGAAAATCAGAATAAAGAATCCCAGAAACAGCGAGAGCATCTGAATAAAGAATTTTCGCTCAGTAATACCGATCTGATCCATTGAGATATCCGCAGCCGCATAGCAGACGCATTTTCCTGTGCTGTCATAGACCGGCTCATAGGCAGTCAGCAGCCAGCCATAGGTATCATCCGTAATGATCGGTTCAATTCGCTCTCCGCGCAAAAGTGCCGGAATATAATCTGAAAAGGAAGCATCAAATGCAACAATATCGCCGGGTTCAGCGCCCTGTTCTTCTTCCGTATCCAGATCAAAAACTACATGGCAGCCGTCCTCCTGAATCTGATACACATACAGATACAGAATATCAGTCGAGCTTTCGCGGATATCATAGAGCAGCTTCTCCATATCAGAATAGCCTTCAGCCGCCTCGCCGTTTTGCATGTAATCCGTGATTTTATCCGGATCCAGTGCGCTCGCCGCAATGGATGCCGTGCCCTCTGCGAGCTTCGTGTGATCTCTGACAAGCGCAATTCCATAAAGATGAATGCTGATCGCCGTTGCGCCGACTGAAACGAGAATCAGAGAAATGCTCAGTACCAGAAGAATCTTTGTCCGGAGCGACATCACACGGGAATTCGTGTGCTTGGCTGCACTCGTCTCCTCCGGCGAAAGCGGCGTCTGCATCCAGCCGCTGAACCGGAACATGCTGTGGATCTTTTCCGGCAGCAGATGCACAATCAGCAGAACAAGCAGGACCGAAAGTGCCTTATCGAGAAAATCCGACGCGAGATTCGCCAGTACATGCGCTGTGATCTGACTGAAATGTCCCGATCCGTGTATGACAGCACTCAGCGATTCGCTGTCAAAGGCGACATCATCCAGATACCACGGAATCAGCGTGCCGAGTCCGCCGCCGATCAGCGTGAAGACCACAGTTACGCACAGAATCCCGAGCGGCTTGCGGAAATACTGCTTTTTTGCAAACAGCGATGCCGTCAGCGCAATCAGGACATTCAGGATTCCGTAATATATTGCTGAGGGATCAGAGATACTCTTGAGGAAATTTGTTGCAAAACCGACGATCACACCCGGCAGATAGCCGCCCATGATCGCCACAGAGACACTGCCGACTGTATCGAGATACAGCGGAAGCTGAAGCCGTCCTGTCAGTTCAGACAGGATCAGATTCACCGCAATTCCGGCAAGACAGAGCAGTATGGTTATGTAATTATGCTTCAGCTTACTGTAATCTTCCGGTACTGAGGTCTTATCTGACATATGATATCCCTGCCTTTCATTTGGATTTTGCGTATCATCCATACAATTGTTTATCATCCTGATAACCTATTATAGCACAAATTATCTTTGTTTTCAACAGTTTTCTGTAAAATTTTACCGGTATTTTGTTGTGCATACCGACGAAACTTGACTTAATCTGAGAAATCAGCATCATGAAACCGCAATTCCTGCATAGACAAATCGCCAATTTTCATGTACAATAAGAATGGAGACTGATCGCCTTCCGGTCAGTCAGAGAAAGGATGAGATCATGAAAGGAAAACGTACAATTGCGCTGCTGCTTGCGGCGGCGGCAGCCTTCGGCACGGTTCAGCTTCCTGCCGCTGCGACCGCCCTGCCGCATAAAGCTGACTATCAGGAGCCGGAGACAAACTTTGCAAAGCTGCTCCAGTATTCTCTCTATTTCTACGATGCCAATATGTGCGGCGTCGGCGTAACAAATGAAAGCCGCCTTCCGTGGCGCGGAGACTGCCACATCTATGACGCAAAGGTTCCGCTCCAGCCCTATGATCCCAAGACAGGCGGAACGAATCTTTCTGCGGCGTTCATGAAGCAGTATGCAGATATTCTCGATCCGGACGGCGACGGAACGATTGATGTCTCCGGCGGCTATCACGATGCCGGTGACCATGTCAAATTCGGTCTGCCGGAAGCCTATGCCGCATCCGTCGTTTCGTGGGGCTATTATGAATTCCGCGATGCCTATGAAGCAATCGGCGAACAGGAGCATACCGAAACGATCCTGCGGCATTTCTGCGACTATTTCATGCGCAGTACATTCCGTGACGACAAGGGTGATGTCATAGCATTCTGCTATCAGGTCGGAGACGGCGCCGTCGATCACAAATACTGGCAGGCTCCTGAAATTGACGCAATGGAGCGTCCGGCTTTCTTTGCGACTGCCGATCTGCCGACAACCGATGATGTATCCGAAGCAGCCGCGGCGCTTGCAATCAACTATTACAACTTCCTTGATACGGATAAGAAATACGCCGAGAAGTGTCTCGACTATGCAAAGGCGCTGTTCAATTTCGCTGCGGCGAATGACAAGGCTGTCGGAAAGGGCGCGGACGGTCCTGCGTCCTTCTATACCTCAAGCAAATGGGAAGACGATTTCTGCTTTGCAGCAGGCTGGCTCTATCTCATTACAGAGAATCACTGGTATCTGGATCAGGCGCTGAAATATGATGATTACTATGCGCCGCCCGGATATGTCCTTTGCTGGAATGATATGTGGAACGGCGTGTCAATCGTCTTTGGCAGAATTCAGGATCAGTATCCCGAAATCTGTGAGGAAACGCGCGTCGCAATCGGCAGAGGTCAGTATGAAAAGCTCAACTTCTGGGAAATGACCGCAAAAGCGCTCAACGGCTATATCACCGGCGAGGTCGGCAAAAATACCGCTGCCGGATACTTCTGGCTCGATGAATGGGGCTCGGCGCGCTATAACACCGCGGCACAGTTCACCGCACTTGTCTATGATAAATACCAGAACGGCAAGGATGTCTACGATACCAAACAAAAGGATTATCATTTCTCGGAATGGGCGCTCGGTCAGATGGAATATCTGCTCGGAGACAATCCGCTCGATCGCTGCTATGTCGTCGGCTATTCTGAGAATTCTGCCAAGTATCCGCATCACCGTGCAGCTTCCGGTCTGACAATGGCGGAGGATACCGGTGAGCATAAACATGTGCTCTGGGGAGCGCTCGTCGGCGGTCCGCGTTCCAATGACAAGCACAGCGATACAACAAACGACTGGATCGACAATGAGGTGACGATCGACTACAATGCGGCATTTGTCGGCGCGGCAGCAGGTCTCTATCTGCGCTACGGGGATGAATCCATGCAGCCGACACCGGATTTTCCGCCGCCTGAAAAGCAGGACGACAATGATCTGTTCTCGGGCAATGACTTCTGGGTATCCGGCTATTACACCGACTCCCCCGAAGCTACCGGCGCCGGTGTCACAAAGCTGACATTCTTTGTCAATACGGATTCACTCGAACCGCATACCGATCTTTCGATCCGCTATTATTTCAGCATCAAGGAATTTGAGAAGAACACCGGTATTCCTGCAAACTTTGTTCAGGAAAAAACCTACGATCAGGTGCAGACTGAGGTCGATGACCGCGAAGCTGTCTGCTCCAAGCCGCAGCAGTACAAGGATGATATCTACTATATCGAAATCGCTTGGCCGGATTATGCGATCGCAAATTCCAATAAAAAATATCAGCTCATTATCGGCATGTATTACGGTGATAAATGGGATCCCTCCAATGACTGGAGCTTGCAGGGCATGGAGGATATCGGCGAAGACTATGACAATATCGTCGGCGGTGTCGATCTTGCGAAGCGCTGCCCCAATATCTGCGTCTACGCGGACGGGAAGCTGGTCGGCGGTACCGAGCCGGACGGCACAAAGCCCGACAAGGTCTATACCGCTGCACAGCTCAAGCGGCTCTATCAGCATTTGCTGACAGAAAAGCCGTTTGAAACCGCAGAGATTGCTGCACAGTTCGATTTCAACGGCGACAAATGCATTGACATCCGCGATGCAACACTGCTCAAGCGGCTGATTCTGAAAAAGTAAACAGAAACGGCAGGGACTCAAATCCCTGCCGTTTTCTTATTGCATCTGTTGTGTCTGCTCCGGCGGATCCGCCAGCATGATCTCCTCTGTCATGTTCTGGATCAGCTCCAGCTCGCTGACCTCATCGGCAACCGCACCGTTCAGAACCGCCTGCTGCCGTTCGGTCAGTGTCTTCATCCCCTCATATGCCTTTTTCAGGACAGGAAATGCAAGAATGCCGTTATAGTTGTACACATCAACCGTTTTCCATTTGACCGTCTCAGCGGACAGATAAAACTGCTTCTGGAATGCACCGAAAAGCTGATCGTACTGCGCGAAAACCGCTGCAAGCTCCGGATGTCTGTTCAGGACAGCACCGCGCTGATCCTTCTGCTTGCCGAAGGTTTCGATGCAGGCTTTCATTCCGGAAAACAGTGCGTCGAATTCTGAACCCTTCATCTCGTATTTGCCGAAAACGCCGGTATGCAGCTTTGCATCCTTTCCGTCGTCCGCATGCCGCAGCATCCGCTTCAGTTTGATCTTGTATTTTAGCGACGGAACAAAAAGCCCGATCAGGTCACCGATCAGATAGCGCAGAATCCGAAATACAGCTCCGACCGTAAATCCGATCACAACCCCGACACCGGCGATAATACCGCCGACAATTCCGACAATAACAGATAATACACCCTCTAAAAACTCCATTTTGTCTCCTCCTCTCAGGTCAGATTAACATTATTGTATCATAGATCTGCGCGATTGTCAATACAAAAAAGCTGCATGAATCTCCAATTTTTCAGATGCACGATCATAGATTATTCAACTTGACAGTACAACCGGAAAATGATATAATCTATTTGTAGTGCCTTGTGGATGTCACTGCAAAACTGCAATAAATAGAGGAGGTAAAACATTGTTAAAGAAAAGCATTTCATTCATCCTAAGTGCGGTGATCTGTACCTCTGTGATCCTGAGGGATTCACAGCCGATCGGAAACTCACCGGACACGCCCGAACCGACGACTGCATTGTCACAGCCAAGCGCTGACAGCGGTGTTGTCGGAAAAAACTCATTTGCACGATATCTTGCAGATCAAAACACCCAGACGAACGGAACCGTCAAGAATTTGCAGGCATCCGCATTTGAACCCTACGCATCTGTCACCAATCTCCGATTTGATGACACAACCGGCACTGTCACAGCAGTTACCTCTCAGAACTACGCATGCAGACTGCGCGTTACCTTCATTGATGAGGACAATCCCTCGAATACCGTTCAGCTTGAAGCAGATGTTGCAGAGGGAAACTATGTGCTGACCAAGCTGACGGCAAATCTGTCCGCGCTGCCGGAATACTACCTGATTCAGGCACAGCTCGTCAACAATCTCGGACTTGCAATCTGTGATCCGTACACGATTGACAGCCACACACGGGATATGCAGAAAATCCTCGATACGACTGCCGGGGATTTCAATGCGGATCAGGTCGTAAACTTCGACGAGGACGAAACCACAAACTTCATCGTCTTATCAGAGGATACAGTAATTGCGGAGCATACCGGCGATACCAATACACTTGCCTCGGCGGACTATGACAGAACGTCTATGTGTTCGAGCATATCGACGAAAGCATCCGGACACTGGAAAAGGGCGATTTCTTCTACATTCAGCCGACAGACGAGGATATTATCTCGATTCGTGTAAAAGATGTTGATGTGGACGGAAGCACAGCAACCGTTACCGCAGATCCGAAAGCGGATATCGGTGAAATGTTTGAATTCATTAAGATCGAGACGCTCGTTGACTATTCGGATTCAGTCACCGTTTCAGATCCGGCGTGGACAGAGGAGTTTATGCAGGAGTATCTCAGTGACGCGGCTGATGCGCCAGGCAAATTTCAGGAGATCATGGATCAGGCAGGAGAAGTCTGGGGAAATATAACCTCAGAGCCTGAAACCTCTACGATAAAAGATTCTGTCACCAAATCATTCAAAATATATGAGTCGGAAGATGAGTCGTTCAAAATAGAAGCCCAAATCAGTTATACAACTGAACTGCACTATAACTGCTACAAGGATATGACAAGAGTACGTGCGCAGTTCTGGGCGGACTTCAACCTTGCTGCAACATTTACATCCACACTTACTCTAGCAGAAGGAAAAGCAGGATCACCATATAAAATTGATCCGACAGATATCAATGCTTTGCGACCGAAACCGTTCAGTACAATCAATCCGACGACAGATCCGCATCTTTTCTACGCAACGGTTGCGACGAATATTCCCGGACTGTTAATTGAAATCGCTGTTGATCTTTCTGCTGAACTGAATATGCAGTTCTTGTTCGGATGGACACATCACATGGTACTTGGTATTGATTATGACAGTGATAAAGGAACAAAACCGATCGCGCAGATCGAGCCGATCAAACTCAATAAGGACAACGGTGTTCAGGGCGAAGTCAAGGTTGAAACCGAACTTTCCATCGGATTGTCCTTTGCAAAAATCATCACGCTAGCAGTCGGAATCGGCGGTGAGCTTGACATCACGGCAAAATTGATGTCGGTCCCGAAAGCGGCAGATGCAGACGGCAAACTGCAATCCGGAAGCCTAATTTTCAAGCCGAAAGAAGCGCCTGAAGGACTCGCGATTCATGCCTGTGACCACGGTCTTGATATCGGTATTGATCTGGGTGCCAAGATTTTCGGAAAGGTCGGCGTCGGAATTGAACTGGAAGGCGTGAAACTATTAGAAGAATTCAACTGGGAAAAAGAAATCGACTTCTTTGAAGTGACCTATCATGTCGGCGATTTTCATGTCCCGATCAATGTCAGCGGACCGTACAGCAATATCAAGCTGTATCGTCAGCCCTGCCCGAACTTCGCCTACCAAACGACGTTTGTTATTCAAATCAAGAACGCACCGGCAGGTTATACCGCATTTCTGAATCTTGATGAGGACTCCTATTCGATTCCGATCAATAATTCTATAAATGAATTCTATGCAATTCCCGGAGAGCATACATATGAAGTGGTCTTCAAAAACGGAGCGAATTCCATAACCGCCGGAAAGCGCAGTTTTGAGGTTCTGAACTGCGTGCAGACAATCACACAGGCAATCGAATTCTCGGACGACGAAGCACCGGCCATAATCAACAGCACATCAAAAGTCAATAAAGTGAAGGAGATTATGCCTGTCGAGCCACCTCCTGTCGAAGATCCGGAACTCCCCTCTCAGGCAGCAGAAGGCTTCCCTGACAGCGAGATCATGGTTGAAATCAGACAACTGGGTAAGATAGATGCGAAAACAAACCGCCCAGGCAGCAATATTGTCGGAATTCTATATCGAAACGGTCTGCTGGAAGTGATCGGCAGCGGCGAGATGTGTGATTTCGACAAATGTCCGTTCAAGCATATCTGGGAAACCCGCGTGATTTCGATTGAGAACAGTGATCCGGAAAATGGCGGAATCATCACCAATATCGGTAAAAATGTGTTCAGCGGTGCGAAAAAAGCCGAGCTGCTCTATCTGCCGGATACAATCGAATCCATCGGAGATCATGCATTCCAGAACTGCGAAGCTCTCAAATATGCGCGCTATGGGAA